>DATGGC010000067.1:0-14395 GCA_035308745.1 Candidatus Limnocylindrales bacterium
CCGGCCAGCCGGCGAGCTGCGTCGCCCAGCTGCGATCGGGGAAGAGCGCCAGCAGCCGAGGCACGATCACCAGCGGCGCGAGCAGGAAGACCCGTGCGGCGAGTGGCGCCGGGAGCAGCACCGCGGCCACGGCCCAGGCGACGAAGCCAACGAGCGCCGGGCCGACACTCGCCCGGAGGGCCCCCGGCTGTGCCCGGTGCACCAGCGATAACGTGTTACTCACAAGTATCACGATACGCGCACCGGCGGGTACGGTCAAGCCCGGGGCCGACTCCGCCTCGAGCGACTCCGCCTCGAGCGGCGTCCAGGCCGGGCCCGGCCTTCCGAGCATTTCTTGACAGATTCCACCCAGGGCCGCCGTATGGTCGGACCCGGTCGGATTTCGAGGCTGCTCGGCCCAGCGGCGCGACCTCTCGAGCGTGCACTCGGCGGGCGGAATCCGCCAAATCTCGTGCGGACACGCCAGAATCCGCCCATAACGCGGCTGGGGGTGGAATCTGTCAATGAATCCCGGCACTCCGCGGGATCCGGGCCCGCGGCGGTCCCCGGCCAAACTCGTTACTCCGGGCACGCCCGCGGGTTCAGGGCCCGGGTCAGTCGGGCGGGCTGTTGCCGGTCAGGAAGTACTCGGCCAGGCCGCCCAGCTCGTGGAACGTGATCTCGATCACGTGGAGCGGGTCGCTGTCGCCGGGGCTGTCGGTGGCCGGCGAGCCGAACGCCTCGATGCCAAGGTCGTCGGCGATCCGCAGGACCCGCAGCATGTGGCTCCGATCGGAGACGAAGACCGCATCGTGAATCGACTTGCTGGCCAGCGTCGTCTTGACCGCGTCGAGCGATTCGAGCGTGTTCCGGCCCTGGTCCTCGCTCAGGATCCGGTCGGGCGGCACGCCATGGTCGATCGCGTACTGGCGGCCGACGGCCGCCTCGGTCGTCCGATCGCCAGGCTGCTTGCCGCCGGTGACCATCAGGAACTGGTAGTTGCCCGTCTCGAACAGGGCGACGGCGTGCTTCAGCCGCGCGGCGTAAATCGGCGACGCGGTCCCGTTGTACTCGGCGGCCCCCAGCACGACGACCGCGCCGGCCGGCCGGGTCTCATCCTGGAGGCCCTGCTGCCATATCCGGAACGCGCCATATACGGCCACGCAGAGCACCCCGACGGCCGTGGCCGCCGCCAGCCGGATCAGCGCCTGGCGCATGCCGGACTGGTCACCGGCCGTGGCACTTCTTGTACTTCAAACCCGAGCCGCAGAAGCACACGTCGTTGCGGCCCATCCGGTGGCCGTCGGGGGCGAAGCCGGGACGCAGCGCGCCGGAGCCGTTCCGGCCGGCCGGGGCGCCGACCACTTCGTCGCCGAGCTGCTCCGTGACCGCCCGCACGGCCGGCGCCGGGGGCAGGCCGCGGGCGATGTTGCCCAGGATCGCGTTGCCCGCCGCCGCTTCCCGGCCGGCCCGGCCGGTCGTGGCGACCTGGCGGGGCGCGGCGCCCTCGGCCGCTGCGTCGGGCTGACCAGGGCCGGGCAGCGCCTGCGGTGGCGTCGGATCGTTGCGGGTGATCTGGACGCGCAGGATCGACGAGGCCAGCTGGTGGCGGATGAAGCCGCGCAGCTCGGCATACAGGTTGTAGGCCTCGCGGCGGAACTCGACCAGGGGATCCTGCTGGGCGTAGCCGCGCAGGCCGATGCCCCGGCGCATGTCGTCCAGCTCGGTCAGGTGCTCGACCCACAGGCTGTCGATCGTCCGGAGCAGGACCACCCGCTCGACGGACGGCCAGTCGGCCTCGCCGATCTCGGCTTCCTTGGCCGCCAGCTTGACGTCGACCAGCTCGCGCAGGTGGTCGCGGATTCCCTCGCGTGAGCCGACCTCCCACAGGTCGTCCTCGCTGGTTCCCTCGCCGTCGAGGCCCATCGCATGGATGGCGACGACCAGGCCCTCGATGTTCCACTCTTCGGGCAGCTCGTCGGAGCAGTACTGCTCGACCAGCGAGTCGACCTCCTCGTCGAGGAAGCTCCGGACGGTGTCACCGAGGTCCTCATTGCGGAGGACCTTGTCGCGCTCGGCGTAGATCGTCTCGCGCTGCTTGTTGATGACATCGTCGAAGTCCACGACGCGCTTGCGGATGTCGAAGTTGAAGCCCTCGACCCGGGTCTGGGCGCTCTCGATGGTCTTGCTCACGATGCGCGACTCGATCGCCACGTCGTCCTCGAGACCCATCCGCTCCATCAGCCCGGCGACCCGGTCCGAGGCGAAGCGCTTCATCAGGTCGTCATCGAGCGACAGGTAGAAGCGCGACGAGCCAGGATCACCCTGGCGGCCGGCCCGGCCCCGGAGCTGGTTGTCGATCCGCCGGCTGTCGTGGCGCTCGGTGCCGATGATGTGCAGGCCGCCGACGCTGACCACCCGCTCATGGTCCTCGTCGCAGATCGCCTTGGCCTCGGCCAGGACCGTGGCGTAGGTCTCCTTGTCCACCTCAGCCGGGTTCAGGCCGCGCTGATGGAGCAGGTCCGAGGCCAGGCCGGCGGGCTCGCCACCGAGCTTGATGTCGGTGCCCCGGCCGGCCATGTTCGTGGCGATCGTCACCGCGCCGCTCCGGCCGGCCTGGGCCACGATGCCCGATTCCTTCTCGTGGAACTTGGCGTTGAGGGTCTCGTGCTTGATCCCGCGCCGCTTGAGCATCTCGCTCAGGATCTCGGACTTGGCCACCGAGACCGTGCCCACCAGGACCGGCCGGCCCGCTTCGGACATCTCCACGATCTCGTCGATCAGGGCGTTGAACTTGCCCATCTCGTTGCGGAAGACGAGGTCCGACTCGTCGTCGCGGACCATCGGCCGATGGGTCGGGACGGCCACGACCTCGAGGCTGTAGATCTTGTGGAATTCCTCTGCCTCGGTCATCGCCGTACCGGTCATCCCGGCCAGCTTGTCGTACAGCCGGAAGTAGTTCTGGAAGGTAACCGTGGCCATGGTCACGCTCTCGCGCTGGACGCGCAGCCCTTCCTTGGCCTCGACCGCCTGGTGGAGGCCCTCGCTCCAGCGCCGGCCGGGCATCTGCCGCCCGGTGAACTCGTCGACGATGATGATCTCGCCGTCCTTGACGATGTAGTCCCGGTCGCGCTTGTACAGGGCGTGGGCCCGGAGCGCCTGCTCGAAGTGGCGGGCCAGGGCGGGATCGGCGTCGTACATGTTCGGGACGCCGAGCCAGCCCTCCATCTTGGTGATGCCCACCTCGGTCGGCGAGACGGCCCGGTCCTTGAGGTCGATGAAGTAGTCGCCGCCATCCTCGGCACCCTCCGGCCGCTCGGTCAGGCGGGGCACGAGACGGGCGAAGGTGTAGTACTTGTCGGCCGACTCCTCGGCCTGGCCGCTGATGATCAGCGGCGTGCGCGCCTCGTCGATCAGGATGTTGTCGACCTCGTCGACGATCGCGTAGGCGTGGCCGCGCTGCACCCGCTGGCCGAGCTCGACGACCATGTTGTCGCGCAGGTAGTCGAAGCCGAACTCGTTGTTTGTGCCGTAGGTCACGTCGGCCGCGTACGCCTCGCGCCGCTCGACCGGGCGGAGGTTGATCAGGCGCTCGTCGCTGGTCGGGTAGCCGGGCTCGAAGACGAAGCTCGCGTCGTGGGTGATCATCCCCAGGCTGACGCCCAGGAAGTGGAAGATGGGCCCCATCCACTGCGGGTCGCGCCGGGCCAGGTAATCATTGGGAGTGACCACGTGGACGCCCCGGCCGGCCAGCGAGTTGAGGATCGCGGCCAGCGGCGCGACGAGGGTCTTGCCCTCGCCGGTGCGCATCTCGCTGATCTTGCCCTGGTGGAGGACGAAGCCGCCGATGAGCTGGACGTCGAAGTGGCGCATCCCCAGGGTCCGCTTCATCGCCTCGCGGATCATCGCGAAGGCCTCCGGAACGGCCGCGTCGAGGGCGGCCCCGATCCGCGCGTTCTCGGCCTTGCGGCGGGCCTTGGCCAGGTCGCTGCGCCGCTCGCGTTCGGGGTGGTTGAGCTCGTCCTCGCTCGGCTCGTCAGGCTCGGCAATCGCCCGGATCTCGTCGCGGAGCGCGTCGAAGCGCGCCCGGATCTCCGCGTCGGACAACGCCTCGAACTCGGGTTCGAGGGCGTTGGCCTCGTCGATCAGGGGTTGAATCCGCCGGAGCTCCCGGTCGTTGGAGTCAACGAACCGGTTCAGGAAGCCAAGAACCATGGGCTCAGAGTATAGGCGAGGCTGTCGGGCACCCCGGCCGGCCGGTCCAGGCCGGCGGTCCGCCGACGTCGCGGCCTACTTCCAGAAACCCGTCCCGTAGCCCGCGATCAGGAGCACGAAGGTCAGCGCGGCAAGGGCCAGCCAGAACAGGATCGAGCGCAGGGTGGAGGTCGGGTTCATCTCCGCGTTGGCGAGCTTGGGCGGCTTGCCCCCGCGCAGGGCCGAACCCCAGCGCGGCGAGTGGAGCTGGGTCCGCCAGTCCTCGGGCTGGGCGGTGCGCTGCTCGAGGCCGCCCTTGCCGTCGGGCCGATGGAGCTGGAGGCTCATGCCGCGCTCACTGGCGCCCCTGCGCCCGGATCGTCGTTCTCATCGGACTCATCATCGCTCAGATCGAGGGTTCGCTCCGTGCCGTCGTCCCACATCAGCATCTGCTGGGTCAGGGCCACGTCGCTGCTGAACAGGGCCCCGACCGACTCGCCGCGGTGAATCCGGCGGATTGCCTCGCCGATCAGGGGCGCGATCGAGAACGTCTTGATCTGGGCGATCCGCTTGGCCGGCGGCAGCGGGATCGAGTCGGTCAGGATGATCTCCTTGATGCTCGAGGTCCGGATCCGGTCGACCGCGGGGTCGGACAGGACGCCGTGGGTGGCCGCCGCGTAGATCTCGTGGACGCCCTCGCGCTCGAGGGCTCGGACGATCTCGATCAGGGTGCCGCCGGTGTCGATCTCGTCGTCGACGATGATCGCCCGCTTGCCGCGCACCTCGCCGATGACGTTCATCAGCTCGGCCCGGTCGAGATTGCCCACGCGGCGCTTCTCGATGATCGCCAGCGGCGCATCGATCAGCTCGGCAAAGGTCCGGGCGCGCTTGGCGAAGCCCAGGTCGGTGACCACCACTAGGTCGTCGAGGTGCTTGGTCCGGAAGTAGTTGCTGAGGATGTGGACGGCGGTCAGCTCGTCGACCGGGATGTTGAAAAAGCCCTGGATCTGGCCTTGGTGGAGGTCGAGGGTCAGGACCCGGTCGGCGCCGGCGACCGTGATCATGTCGGCGATCAGGCGGGCCGTGATCGGGACCCGGGGCTGGTCCTTCTTGTCCGAGCGGCCGTAGGCGTAGAACGGGATGACCGCGGTGATCCGGCCCGCGCTGGCGCGCTTGAAGGCGTCGATCAGGATCAGCAGCTCCATGATCGACTGGTTGACCGGGTGCGAGGTCGGCTGGATCAGGAAGACGTCCTTCTCGCGGACGTTATCCAGGATCTTGACGAAGATGTTCTCGTTGGCGAACTGGAAGACCTCGGCCTTGCCCAGCTCGACATCGAGGTAGCGGCAGATCTTGCGGGCCAGGTCCGGGTTGGCATTGCCCGTGTAGATGTCGAAGTGATCCGCGTACACGGGAGGCTCTCCTCCGCCCAGGATCGTCACCGGGCCTGGGGTCAGGGCGCCGGTGTGCCCGTCGGTGGCGCGCCGGTCGGGTCGTCATTGTCGTCCACGCCGTCGCGCTCCGCCAGCCCTTCGCGGAAGGCCGCGATCGCCACGACCCGGTCGCCTTCGGCCAGGCGCATCACGATCACCCCGCGGGCGCCGCTGCTGTAGCGGTTGATCGTGTTCGTCTCGGTCCGGATGACCTGGCCGCCGGAGCTGATCAGGAAGAGCTCTTCGTCCTGCTCGGTCACCTGCTGGACCGCTGCCACGCTGCCGGTCTTGCGCCCTTCGAGGGAGATCAGGCCGACGCCCTGGCCGCCGCGATGCTTGACCCGGAACTCGGTCAGCGGGACGCGCTTGCCATAGCCGGTCTCGGTCAGCACGAGCAGGTCCGCATCGGGCTGGACCACGCTCATCGAGATCACCTCGTCGCCCTTGCGGGCCAGGCGGATCCCGATCACGCCGCCCGCCGGGCGGCCCATCGGCCGGACCTCGTCCTCGTGGAAGCGGGCGATCTTGCCCAGGGCCGTGGCGATGATGATGTCGTCCGAGCCCGAGGCGACGTCGACCCAGGCCAGCTCGTCGTCCTCGTCGAGGGTGATCGCGATGATCCCCGACGAGCGGACCTTCTCGAACTGCTCGAGCGGCGTCTTCTTGATGATCCCGTGCTTGGTCGCCAGGACCAGGTACTTCGCCTCGCGGAAGTCCTTGAGGGTGATCGTGGCCATCGGGACCTCGCCCGACTCGACCTGGACCCCGGGCAGGTTGATGATCGGGATGCCCTTGGCCTGCCGGCTGGCATCGGGGATGGTGTGGACCTTGCTGCTGAAGACCCGGCCGCGGTTGGTGAAGAAGAGGGCCCAGTCGTGGGTGTTGGCCACGAGCAGGTGCTCGACGGCGTCCTCTTCGCGGGTGACGTGGCCAATGATCCCCTTGCCGCCGCGGTGCTGGCGGCGATAGGTGGCGATCGGCTGGCGCTTGACGTAGCCCCGGCCGCTGACCGTGATCACGACGTCCTCGTCGGCAATCAGGTCCTCGTCGGTCATCTCCCGGCTCGAGTCGTCCACGATCCGGGTGCGCCGCTCGCCGGCGTACTTGCGCTTGAGCTCGGTCAGCTCGTCCTTGATGATCGCCAGCACCCGGCCGGGATTGGCCAGGATGTCCTCCAGCTCGGCGATCAGCTGGATCACGCTCAGGTACTCGTCCTCGATCTTCTGGCGCTCGAGGGCGGCCAGGCGGGCGAGGCGCATGTCGAGGATCGCCTGGGCCTGGATCTCGGACAGGTCGAAGCGGGTCATCAGGTTGGTGCGGGCGGTCTCGACGTCGGCCGATTCGCGGATCGTCCGGATCACCTCGTCGAGGTGGTCGAGGGCGATCTTGAGCCCTTCGAGGATGTGGGCCCGGGCGCGGGCCTTGCCCAGGTCGAACTCGGTCCGCCGTCGGATGACCTCGCGGCGATGCTCGATGTAGTGCTGGAGGACCGACTTCAGGCTGAGCGTCTGGGGCTGGCCGTCGACCAGGGCCAGCATGTTCAGGTTGAAGGCCGACGACATCGGGGTGTGCTTGAACAGGTTGTTGAGGACCTTGTGCGGGTTCACGTCGCGCGACAGCTCGATGTACATCCGCATCCCGTCGCGGTCGGACTCGTCGCGCAGGTCGCTGATCCCGTCAATCCGCTTGGTCTTGACCAGCTCGGCGATCTTCTCCATGAGCGTGGCCTTGTTCACCTGGTAGGGCAGCTCGGTCACGATGATCGCCGTGCGGCCCTTGTTGTTCTCCTCGAAGGCGACCTGGGCCCGGACGACAACCCGGCCCCGGCCGTGGGCGTACATCTCGCGGACGGCGTCGACCGTCTCCATCTCGCCGGTGATTGGATTGCGCCGGGTCTCGAAGCGGTAGAGCGTGCCGCCGGTTGGGAAGTCGGGGCCCAGGACCAGGGCGCACAGCTCGTCGATCGTCTTCTCGGGATCGTCGATCAGGGCGATCGTGGCGTCGACCACCTCGCCCAGGTGATGGGGTGGGATGTTGGTGGCCATGCCCACCGCGATCCCGGATGAGCCGTTGATCAGCAGGTTGGGCAGCTTGGCCGGCAGGACCGAGGGCTGCTGCTGGGTACCGTCGTAGTTCGGCTCGAAATCGACGGTCTCCTTGTCGATGTCGGCCAGCAGCTCGGCGGCGATCGCGGTCAGGCGCGCCTCGGTGTAGCGCATCGCGGCGGCGCCGTCGCCGTCGACCGAGCCGAAGTTGCCCTGCCCGTCGACCAGCGGGTAGCGCATCGAGAAGTCCTGGGCCATCCGCACCAGGGCGTCGTAGATCGCGGCATCGCCGTGGGGGTGGTACTTGCCCATCACGTCGCCGACGATCGCGGCGCACTTGCGATACGACGAGCCCGCGGACAGGCCCATCTCGCCCATCGCGTACAGGATCCGGCGATGGACCGGCTTCAGGCCATCGCGGACGTCGGGCAGGGCGCGCGACACGATCACGCTCATCGCGTAATCGAGGTAGCTCACCCGCATCTCGTCTTCGATGCGGATCGAGCGGATGTCGCCGATGTCGTCGGTCACAGGTCAGGCTCTCCCGGGTGGTTCATACGGCTGTCGCGAGGCTGGATGCGGACGTTGATGGCGCGCCGGCGCGGCGGCGGATCGAGCCCAGCTCGGCCTTGATCGTGGCGGCCCGGGCCGGCGGGAGCTTGGCCAGCACGTCGCGCAGGACCCACGCCCGGTGGCCGTCGTCGGTTCGGGCGGCCCCAGCGGCCTCGCGCTCGACGAAGGCCAGGACGCCATCCGGATCGACCAGGACGAGCGAGCGCAGGGCCCAGGCCAGGGCTTTCTGGACGTTCGGCTCGGCGTCACCCAGCAGGCTGCCGATCAGCTCCAGGCCGTGGACGGCGATGCGCGGCTCGCGGCCATGCGTGCGATCGACGAACGGCAGGGTGGCGACGGTCGAGCCGACCAGGCGCCGCTCCCATTCCGACGGGGAGTAGACGAGCTGCTCGAGCTCCGCCCAGCGGTACGGTTCGAGGAGGATCCCCCGGCCGTACGGGTGGGCCAGCGAATCGACGGTGATCCAGTCCGCAGCTTCCCGGGCGGCGCGGCGGAGGAGCTGCCAGGCCCGTTCCGGGTCCACCGGCAGGAGCCGGTCGAGGAGGTCGAAGGCGAACCAGCGCGGCTCGAGCTCGCGCTCGGCGAAGAGGCGATCGGCCAGCTCGAGGTAGCCCGTCGGGCGCTCACCCTTGGTGGCCTGCCGGAAACCGCGCTCGACGGCGGCATGGAGCGGCCAGCGGACGCCATACGTCGGCCCCAGCCCTGGCGCGATCCGGTGCTCGCCCTCGAGGTACTCGGGATCGGACAGGCGGGCGAAGCCGGCTGCCAGTGCCCGGGCGAACGCGTCGGGGTCCGAGGCCTGCTCGGCCACGCTGGCGCCGAGCCGTTCCGCTTCGGGCTTGTGCGCCGCGACGAACGCGACGGCCCGGGCGGTGATCGCGGAGCCCGTCGCCTGCCGGTCGGCGGTCATTTGCTGATTCCCTCGCCGGTCTCGCGGGCGTAGCGGATCCGGACGCCGTAGCGTTCCATCAGCTCGCGCTTGCGCTCCTCGCCGGCCGCGACGTAGACGGCCTCGGACGTGGCCAGGACATCGCCCTTCTCGTTGACCACCTGTCCGGCCGTATCGATCAGCTTGCGCCGGTTGCGCACGATCCAGCCCTCGGCGCGGACCTTCGTGCCGACCGGGACCGGGCGCTTGAACTCGATCGACATCCGGGCGGTCACGCCCCAGTTGTCCTCGGCGACCAGGGCCCAGGCCATCACCTCGTCAAGGATCGTGGCGATGATCCCGCCGTGGGTGACGCCGCTCCAGCCTTCGAAGCGATCCTCGAGCACGAATTCCGTCCATGAGCGGCGCTCCTCGAGGTGGAGCTGGAGCCGCAGGCCGTGCTCGTTGAGCTCGCCGCAGGCAAAGCAGTTGTGCGGCTCGAACTCGAAGGTCGGCCTCGTCCGGGCAGACTGGATCTGGGCGGCCTGGGCCTCAGATGTCAAGGTTCTGGACCTTGCGCGCCTCGGACTTGATGAAGTCCTTGCGTGGCGCGACCTTCTCGCCCATCAGCATCGTGAAGATCTCGTCGGCGGCCGCGGCGTTCTCGCTGTCGACCCGCAGCAGCGTCCGCGTCTCCGGGTTCATCGTCGTCTCCCAGAGCTGCTCGGCGTTCATCTCGCCGAGCCCCTTGAAGCGCTGGACCGAGACGTTCTTGACGTTCATCTGCTTGACGATCGCCTCGCGCTCCTTCTCGGATTGCGCGTACTTGGTCACCTTGCCGGTGCTGACCCGGTAGAGCGGCGGCTGGGCGATGTACAGGTAGCCCATCTCGATGACCTGGGGCATATGCCGGTAGAAGAGGGTCAGGAGCAGGGTCCGGATGTGGGCGCCGTCGACGTCGGCGTCGGTCATGATGATCACCCGGTGGTAGCGCAGCTTGGCGATGTCGAAGCTGTCGCCGATCCCCTCGATGCCCGCGCCCAGGGCGATGATCAGGGGCCGGACGTTCTCGCTGGCCACGATGCGGTCGAGGCGCGCCTTCTCGACGTTGAGGACCTTGCCGCGCAGGGGCAGGATCGCCTGGAAGCGCCGGTCGCGGCCCTGCTTGGCCGAGCCGCCGGCCGAGTCGCCCTCGACGATGAAGATCTCGCTGCGCTCGGGGTCGCGCTCCTGGCAGTCGGCCAGCTTGCCCGGCAGCGACAGCCCGTCGAGGGCACCCTTGCGGATGACCAGGTCGCGCGCCTTGCGCGCGGCCTCCCGGGCACGCGACGCGGTCAGGCACTTCTCGATGATCCGACGGCCATCGCCCGGGTTCTCCTCGAGGTACTGGATCAGGCCGTCGGCGAGGACCGCCTGGACCTGGCCCTTGACCTCGGCGCTGCCCAGCTTGGCCTTGGTCTGGCCTTCAAACTGGGGCTCGGGCAGCTTGACGCTGATGACCGCGGTCAGGCCCTCGCGGGTATCGTCGCCGCTCAGGTTCGGGTCGGAGGCCTTGAGGATGCCGGCCTTGTGGGCCCAGTCGTTGAGCGAGCTGGTCAGCGCGGCCCGAAAGCCGGTGATGTGCGTCCCGCCGTCGACCGTGTTGATGTTGTTGGCGAAGGCCAGCACGTTCTCGGTGTACGTGTCGTTGTACTGGAGGGCCACCTCGACGACGGTGTTGCCCTCCTTGCGCTCGACGTAGATCGGGCGAAGGGTCAGGACCTCCTTGTTCCGGTTCATGTGCCGGACGAAGGACATCAGGCCGCCTTCGAAGTAGAACGATCGCTCCCGGTCGTTGCGCTCGTCGATGAACGTGATCCAGACCCGCTTGTTGAGGTAGGCCGACTCGCGCAGGCGCTGAGAGATGGTCTCGAACGAGTAGTCCGTCTCCTCGAACATGTCGGGGTCGGCCCGGAAGCTCGTCCGGGTGCCCTTGCGGGTGCCGGCCGGCCCGACCTTGATCACCTTGGTCGTGGGCTTGCCGCGGACGTACTCCTGGGACCAGATGAAGCCGTCGCGCGAGGACTCGACCCGCATCCACTCGGACAGGGCGTTGACCACGCTGACACCCACGCCGTGGAGGCCGCCCGAGACCTTGTAGCCGCCCTGCTCGAACTTGGCACCGGCGTGGAGGATCGTGTGGACGACTTCCAGCGCGTCGATGCCGCTCTTGTGGCGGCCGACCGGTACGCCGCGGCCGTCGTCCTGGACCGTGACCAGGCCGTCGGCCGCGATCTGGACCGTGATCCGCGTCGCGAAGCCGGCCATCGCCTCGTCGATCGAGTTGTCGACGACTTCCCACACCAGGTGGTGCAGGCCGCGCGAGTCGGTCGAGCCGATGTACATGCCCGGGCGTTTCCGGACGGCCTCCAGCCCTTCGAGGATCTGGATGCTCTCGGCGTTGTAGTCCGAGCCGGCCTTGCCTGCCGCCTTGGCTCGCGGGCGGCGCTCGGCCGTCGCGCCGGCACTGGCCGCGCTGGAGGCGGCCGACGAAGCGGAGCCGGCGGCGCTCAACTTGCGGCTGGAATCGTCGGTCACGCAGGTCCTCCGGTCAGATGGTCGTAGAGCCGCCCAAGATCCTCATCGTTGTAGTACTCGATCACGATCCGGCCGCCCTTGCGGCCACGGGCGACGAGCACCTTCGTGCCCAGGGCGATGCGCAGGTCTTCCTCGACGCGTTCGAGGTCGGGGTCCGTGCGGCGTTCGGCCTTGTCGGTAGTTGGCTTTGGCTCCCGCAGGCGTCGGGCGAGCTCCTCGGCCTGGCGAACCGAGAGGCCGTCCTCGACGATCGCGCCGACGAGATGGAGCTGGTGCGCGGCCGGCAGCCCGACCAAGGGCCGAGCGTGGCCCTCGCTGATCCGGCCGTCGGCGATGGCCGCCTGGACGCCTTCGTCAAGCTCGAGCAGGCGAAGGGTGTTGGTGACCGTGGTCCGAGCCCGGCCGACCTGCCGTGCGATCTCGTCCTGGGTCAGCCCGAACTCCTCGTGGAGCTGCCGGAACGCGTTGGCTTCCTCGATGGGGTTCAGGTCCTCGCGCTGGACGTTCTCCACCAGGGCGAGCTCGAGCTGCTCGCGGTCGGCCAGCTGGCGGATCACGGCCGGGATCCGCTCCAGGCCGGCGAGCCGTGCCGCCTGCACGCGGCGCTCACCGGCGACGATCCGGTAGCCATCGAGCGTCTCGGTGACGAGGATCGGCTGGAGCACGCCGTGATCGGTGATGCTCAGCGCCAGCGCTTCGAGGTTGGCGTGCTCGACGTCGCGGCGAGGCTGGTTCGGGTTGATCCGGATCTCACTGAGCGGGATCTCTCGCGCGCCGTCGGACGCGTCGTCCCGCGATGGGATGAGGGCCGAGAGGCCGCGTCCGAGGGCAGGACCGCTCGCGCGCGCGCTCAATGAACGGCCGCCGTGCCGGCCATCACCGGAACGGCCTCACGACCCGGACCGGGTTTGGTCTCGGGTAGTCGAGCGCGGAATTCGCGCGAGAACGTGGCGTAGGCGTGGGCGCCCTTCGACTCCGGGTCGTACAGGGCGATCGGCAGGCCGTGGCTCGGAGCCTCGGAGAGCCGGACGCTGCGCGGGATCTGGGTGTCGTACACCGTCGGTCCCATGTGGCGGCGAACCTCGGCGCGGACTTCCGCAGAGAGATTCGTCCGGGCGTCGAACATCGTGAGGAGCACTCCCTGGATCGTGAGGCGCGGGTTGAGGTGGTCGCGGACGAGGTGGATCGTTCCGATCAGCTGGCCGAGCCCCTCGAGCGCGTAGTACTCGCACTGGAGCGGGATCAGGACCGAATCGGCGGCGGTCAATGCGTTGACCGTGAGGAGCCCGAGAGACGGCGCACAGTCGATGAGGATCAGGTCGTAATCGTTGGTCGCCGAGGCGAGTGCCCGGGCAAGGCGGCGTTCGCGGCTGTTGAGGGTGGCGAGCTCGACCTCGGCGCCCGCCAGCGCCGGAGCCGACGGCACCAGGGCGACACCCGTCTGGGTGATCGGAATGATCGTCGTGTCGATGCTCGCCCCGTCCACGAGGACGTTGTAGATCGAGCGGGTGATCGTGCGGCGGTCGACCCCGAATCCACTCGTGGCGTTGCCCTGGGGGTCGAGATCGATGACGAGGATCCGGTCTCCGCCGAGGGCGAGATCAGTGGCGAGATTCACCACCGTCGTCGTCTTCCCGACGCCACCTTTCTGGTTGGCGCAGGCGATCGTCTGGCCCACCTAGTGCCCCGGTCCAATGTCATTCACGCGTGCTCATTCTACCAAAACGGGGCCCTTCCAGCCTCCGCCCTGAGCGTGGCTTGGCTCCGCGGGCCCGGATGGAGGTATTCGCCGGCTCGGGTCACTGTGCCTGATCGCGCTTACCGGGCGGTTAGCCGCGAGTGCACGGATGTTTCACGTGAAACGCTCGCCGGAAGGTGCCTAAAACCGCGCCGCGTAGGCCTCGGCGCCCTCGATCGTCGTCCCACGGGCCAGTAGAATCGTCCGGTCACAGCCGGCGTCGCTCCACGTAAAGGCAAGGAGAGCCTGGCTCGCGCGGCTGTCTGGCGTCAAGGCAAACAGGACGGCCGGATGACCATGAATGGCGACCGCCGCGATCCGACCTTGATCCGGGTCGCCGGCACGGTACTCGGACTCGCCCAGCGCCTCATCGATCTGATCGCCCCCAGCGCCCCAGACGACATGGGTGACTTCCCCGACGAACCCTTCGACGCCCTGACCCGACGGTGCTCCACTTGGAAGCTCGTGCGGGGCATCCACACGGCAGCCCGCCAGCGGTCCGTATGAGACGCCCCACCACAGCCCGCCCGACCCAACGATCACGATGAGCAGGCTGATGACCACCCGCCAGGCGATCCCTGCGCGGCTCAGCACCGAGCCTCGCTCGCCTGCGATCGCGGCCGCGGCGAGGTCCTGCCGCCGGATCTGCCAGGCGGCGGTCAGGGACGAGGCCGCCGGAATAAGGGCGACGAGTGCCAACGGCAAGAGCCCGGCCACGAGCGCCAGCGCCGCGAGCGCGAGGGCCGTGATCGAGGCCGCGAGTGCGATCAGGACCCTGCGTCCGCGCCAGATCCCGATCGCGAAATACCCGGCGACGAGCGCATAGATGGCGGTAAACGGAGCGCCGAGGAAGCCATATGGGATCGCCAGCAAGGCGACGGTAGCCACCAGGTTGAGGATCGTGATCGCGGACCACACCGTGCCGGCGAATCGGATCGCCCAGGGACCCCGGCCCTGGAGCGCCGCGATCACGCCCACGACCTGGGCC
>DATGGC010000068.1:0-4827 GCA_035308745.1 Candidatus Limnocylindrales bacterium
GAGCTCGGCTGGCCCGTCGTGCTGCTCGGTCATTCGATGGGCGGCCTGGTCTGCGCCGCGTACGCCGAGAGCGACCGGCCGCAGCCCGACCTGCTCGTGTTGAGCGCGCCGGCGATCGCCGGCAACGTGCCCGCCTGGAAGCAGGCCCTCGCCCGGATCCTGGGCAACGTCACTCCCACCCTGGCCGTCAAGAACGCGATCGATGGCTCGATCCTGTCGCGCGATCCGGCCGTGAGCGTCGACTACGTCGCCGACCCGCTCAACGTCCACTCGACCACGGCCCGCCTCGGCGCGGTCCTGCTCAACGCCCAGGCGCCGACGATTGCCGCGATCGGACGGATCCGGGTCCCGACCCTGGTGATCCATGGTGGCGCCGATCACCTCGTGCCAACCGCCTCGTCCGAGGTCTTCGACGGCCGGCCCGGAATCGAGCGGCGGATCTATCCCGGGCTGGCCCATGAAACGTTCAACGAGCCCGAGGGCCCCCAGGTGGTCGGCGACATCGCGGCGTGGATCTCGGCCCACCTGCCGCCCGCCTGAGCCCTCAGTCCAGCTCGCCCCGCAGCTGGGCGAGCCCGCGCTCGATCGTCTCCAGGGTTACCTCGGCGGGCCATGGACCCGCGGCGACGGCGGCCGCGAGGCCCAGCTCCCCGGCATGGACCCGATGGGCGAGGCCGGCGATTGCCTCGAGGTCAGCCAGCGATCGCTCGACGAAGGCCCGGTCGCCGACCGCACCGTGGCCCGGGACAACAGCCGACGCCCGCGACCCCGCGGTGAGGGCCAGGATGGCGGCCGCGGTCTGCGGCCAGTCGAGCGGGTAGCCGTCGCCGGTCCACGGCGGGGCCCCGTTCTCGAGCAGGTCGCCGGCAAAGACCACGTTGGCATGCGGCACCCGGATCACCAGGTCGTTGTCGGTATGGCCCCGGCCGAGCCAGCGCAGCTCGAGCCGCCGGCCGCCGATCTCGATGTCGGCACCTTCGTCGCCAACCGTCTGATCGGGGGGATCGGGGACGATGTCCGAGAGCTCGCCGGCGATCCGGGGGTACTCCTCGGCGACCTCCGCACGGTTGGCCTGGTGGGCGGCCGGGTCGTCGACCATGTGCTGGATCCGGCTGGCACAGCGGACGTGGCCCCAGATTGGCGCCGGCCGGAACTCGTGGTTGCCATAGGTGTGGTCGAAGTGGTGATGGGTGTCGATCACCGCGGCCACCGGCAGCTTCGAGATCCGGCGCAGGTCGTCCAGGACCTCGCGAGCGTGTGCCACCGTGCTCCGCGTGTCGATGACGACCGGCCCGTCGTCGGTCAGGATCGCCCCGATCTCCTGGTCCAGGAATCGGTAGCGGCGGACGAAGACGCGCTCGCCGACCTCGAGCCACGCGTCGCTCGCCGCCGTGCCACCACCCAGGGCCATCGATTCCTCCTCAAGCTCGCTCGATATCATGGCCTGCCTGGAGCTTGCTGGAGGGCCCGCCGTGGCGGACGGCCGGACGATCGTCTTCTTTCCTGAAGGTGCCTTCGGGCCCACGAACAACTGCGTTGGGATCGGCAACGTTCTGCGCGCCCGGGGCCACCGGGTGGTGTTCATCGTCGAGGAGTCGTTCGCCGGCCGGCTCGAGGCGCAGGGCTTCGAGGAGCGCCTGATGCGCCTCGGGCCGGCGCCGGCCGAGCCCGAGATCCCCGGCCAGTTCTGGATCGACTTCATCCGCGACACGGCGCCGGTCTTCCGCAAACCGACGATCGAGCAGCTGGGCGAGTTCATCGCCCCGACCTGGTCCGCCCTGGTCGACGGCGCGCGCTACGTCGAACCGCGACTGCGGGAGATCTTCGACGAGCTCCGGCCCGACGCGATCGTCGAGGACAACGTGGTCGGGTTCGCGGCGGTCGTGGCCGCCGGCATGCCCTGGGCCCGGATCGTCAGCTGCAACCCGGCCGAGATCAAGGATCCGGCGATCCCGCCCTTCTCGAGCGGCTATCCGACCACCGAGCGCGGCGTGTGGCGGCCGTTCCTCGAGGAGGTCCGCCGGACGCATGGCGACCTGTGGGCCGGGTTCGACACGTTCATGCGCGAGCACGGCGCCCCCGGGCTGGCCTACGGCCACCTGGGACCGGAGTTCATCCACGAATCGCCGTTCCTGAACCTGTTCCTCTATCCGGCCGAGGCGGACTATGCCCGGAACGGGCCGCTCGGCCCAACCTGGCAGCGGCTGGACTCGTGCGTCCGGGCCACGACCGACACCTGGGAGCTGCCGGCTGAGCTGTCGCCCGGAGCCGGCGGCCGGGACGGCGCCCTGCTGTACCTCTCGCTGGGCAGTCTGGGCTCGGCCGACGTGGCCCTGATGCAGCGACTGGTCGACATCCTGGGCACGACCCGCCACCGGGTGATCGTCAGCAAGGGCCCCTTGGCCGACCAGCTGCGCTTGCCCGAAAACATGACCGGCGCCGCGTTCCTGCCCCAGCCGGCGATCATCCCCCAGGTCGACCTGGTGATCACCCACGGCGGCAACAACACGGTCACCGAAGCCTTCCACCATGGCAAGCCGATGGTCTGCCTGCCCCTCTTCTGGGACCAGGTCGACAACGCCCAGCGGCTCGCCGAGACGGGCTTCGGCGCCCGCCTGCCGGCCTATGCGCTCGAGCCGGCTGATCTCACCGGGGCGATTGATCGGCTGCTCGCCGACGCGGCCCTGAAGTCCCGCCTGGCTTCTGTCGCCGGGCGACTCCAGGCCAGCCCGGGGACGGTCCGCGCGGCCGACCTGATCGAGCGGCTGGCCCGAACCGGAGCACCGGTCCTGGCCTGAGCCCGGAGCGCCCCGCCCGAGCGCTCCAGCCGGCCAGGTTCGCGGGACGGAACGGCCTTCCCCGGCTGGCGCACAATGCCAGCACGACACGAACGCCTGCGCCGGCCGCGCGCCCGAGCGCCAGCGGCCATCCCGTCATCCAGCCCCTCCCGGAGGACCCAGCGACGTGACCGACACCCTCGAGAAGACCGCGACCCGCCAGCAGTTCATCGGCGGCGCCTGGGTCGACAGCGCCACCGGCCAGACCCTGGCCGTCGAGAATCCGGCCAACGGCCAGGTGATCGGCCATGTCCAGGCGTCCGGACCGGAGGACGTGGACCGCGCCGTCAAGGCGGCCGCCAAGGCATTCGAGACGTGGCAGCACACGACGCCCCAGGAGCGCAGCCTGGCCCTGCTCAAGCTGGCCGACGCGATCGAGGCCCGGGCCGACGAGCTGGGCCGGCTCGAGAGCCTGAACGCCGGCAAGCCGGTCGGGGCCGCGATCGACGAGATCCCGGTGATGGTCGACAACCTGCGCTTCTTCGCCGGGGCGGCCCGGGTGATGGAGGGCAAGGCCGCCAACGAGTACATGGCGGGCCATACCTCGATGATCCGCCGGGAGCCGGTCGGTGTCGTCGCCTCGATCGCGCCCTGGAACTACCCGCTGATGATGGCCGGCTGGAAGATCGGCCCGGCTCTCGCCGCGGGCAACGCGGTCGTCCTCAAGCCGTCGACCCGGACGCCCCTGACCTCGCTGGTCCTGGCCGAGATCGCGGCCGATATCCTGCCGCCCGGCGTGCTCAACGTGATTACCGGCACCGGTGGCTCGATCGGCGATGCCCTGGTCGGCCATCCCGGCGTCGGGATGATCTCGGTCACCGGCGATACCGACACGGGCAAGCGCATCGCCCGGACGGCCGCCGAGCGGGTCAAGCGCCTGCACCTGGAGCTGGGCGGGAAGGCCCCGGTGATCGTCTTCGACGACGCCGACCTCGACGCGGTCAGCGAGACGATCAAGCTCTTCGGCTACTGGAACTCGGGGCAGGACTGCACGGCCGCCTGCCGGGTGATTGCCGGGCCCAAGATCTACGACAAGTTCGTGGCCAAGCTGGCCGAGGACGTGAAGTCGATCAAGTGGGGCGATCCCGCCGAAGGTGATCACATTGAGATGGGCTCCCTGATTTCCGGGCCGCAGGCGGACAAGGTCTCGGGCATGGTCGAGCGGGCCCGGTCCGGCGCCGAGGTCGTCACCGGCGGACACCGCCCCGAGCGGGTCGGCGCCTACTACGAGCCGACGGTGATCGCCGGTCCCGACCAGCACAGCGAGATCGTCCAGGACGAGGTCTTCGGGCCGGTCGTCACGGTCCAGCGCTTCACTGACGAGGACCAGGCGATCGCCTGGGCCAACGACGTTCGTTTTGGACTCGCCGCTTCGGTGTGGACGTCGGATGCCGGCAAGGGCATGCGGGTGGCCAAGGCGATCCAGTTCGGGACGGTCTGGATCAACGACCATTTCATGCTCGTCTCGGAGATGCCTCACGGCGGCTTCAAGGAATCCGGCTACGGCAAGGACCAGAGCATGTACGCGATCGAGGACTACACGGTCGTCAAGCACGTGATGCTCAAGCTCTGAGCGAAGGACCTGGTCGCACGGCCGGGCGCGAGCTCGGCCGACAGCTGAGTCGAGCCGACGTCGGAGCGTTCCGGCGGGCGGTCCTCGACTGGTTTGACGCCCGCGGGCGCGTCCTTCCGTTTCGGGGCACCACCGACCCGTACCTCGTCCTCGTCTCCGAGACGCTCCTCCAGCAGACCCAGATCTCGCGCGGCGGCCCGGCCTGGGTCCGCTTCACGGCGGAATTCCCGACGGTCGAGTCGTTGGCCGCCGCGACGCCCGCCGCGGTGCTCCGGGCCTGGCGGGGGCTGGGCTACAACCGCCGGGCGATCAACCTCCAGCGCGCCGCCCGGATCGTGGTCGGTGAGCTGGGCGGCGTCTTCCCACGGGATGTCGCCGGGCTCGAGCGGCTGCCCGGGATCGGGCCATACACCGCCC
>DATGGC010000069.1:0-12909 GCA_035308745.1 Candidatus Limnocylindrales bacterium
CGTCGGTTCGCGAGCCGAACAGCATCGTGCCCAGGCACAGCGGCGAGACTTCCAGCCCGCTGGCGCCCAGCCGACGGTAGGTCATGGCCGAGCTCATCGCGAGGTCACGCCGGGGCCCGGCCCTGGACGCCCAGCTCGTCGAGCGAATTGAGCAGCTCGCGCGGGTCGCGATAGACGCGCAGCGCGCCCGCCTGGGTCAGCTCCTCCAGGCTGTAGCCGCCGGACAGCAGGCCAACGCTGAGCATCCCCGCCCGGCGCGCCGCGAGCAGGTCCCAGACTGCGTCGCCGACCACGTAGACGTCCTCGCGTCGGACGCCCATCCGCTCCTGGCAGGCGAGGAACAGGTCAGGTTCGGGCTTGGCCCGCAGCACGTCGGCCCGGCTGACGACGACGATTCCCGGGGGCAGGTCGAGGATTGCCAACGAGGCATCGATGTCCGGCCGGCGGCCCGAGGTCGCAATCCCGAACGGGACCCCGGCCTCGATCAGCCAGCGAACCAGCTCGCGCGCCCCGGGCAGCGCCCGGCGGCCGGGCATCATGGCCAGGAAGATCTCGCCGTGGCGGTGCTGGATCCGGTCCTGCTCGGCCGGCGACAGGTTGCGCCCGATCTCGCGGGCAAGCGCCCGGGCCGAGAGGCCGCCGCTCATCCCGATCCGGCGGTGGACGAGCCAGGCAGGCACCTCGACGCCAGCCTCGGCGAGCGCCTGCTGGAGCGCCACGACATGCGGGTACACCGTGTCAACGAGCGTCCCGTCGAGGTCGAAGATGAAGGCTCGCATCGCGGCTAGGCCCGACCTGCGGCGGCGAACGCCCGGCCGAGCAGGTCGACCATCTCGAGGTCGCGCGGCAGGTAGTCCTGGAAGATGATCCGCTGGCAGCCGGCCCGGGCGAAGAGCTCCACCGTGTCGCGCGCCTCCTCGACGGTGCCCATGATCCAGCGCGTCGCGTTGGCCGGCGACAGCTCGTCGGCAACCTGCTCGGCGGTGAGCATCTCGAGCAACGCGATCTTGCGCCGATCCACCTCGGCTGCGCCGGCGCCGACGAGCGTCCGGACCAGGACCGACTTGACGATCGTCGCCGGATCCCGACCGGCCGCTGCGCAGGCCTGGTCGAGGCGCCCGAACCAGTGCGCGGCGCGCTCAGGTCCCGAGCGGGCCAGGTTGAACTCGTCGGCATACTCGACCGCGATCCGGACCGAGCGGGGTGAACCCTCGCCGCCGATGATGATCGGCGGCCTCGGCCGCTGGACCGGCTTCGGCCGGAAGAGGGCGTCGCGCACGACGCCATGGGCGCCCTCGAACGACCAGCCGTCGGGCCCCGTCCACAGGCCGATGAGGATTGCGAGCTGCTCCTCGAGCATCTGGGCCCGCTCGTCGATCGAGGGATAGGGGATCCCCAGGCGGGCGTGCTCCGACTCGTGCCAGCCCGCGCCCACGGCCACGTCGATCCGGCCACCGCTCATCTCGTCCATGGTGGCGACGAGCTTGGCAAAGACGCCCGGCAACCGGAAGGTCACCGGCGAGGCGAGGGTGCCCAGGCGGATCGTCGTCGTCTCCCGGGCCAGCCCCGCCAGCACCGTCCAGGCATCCGTCGTGGGCAGGCCGTCGCGCCCGGGAAAGCTGTCGAAGTGATCCGAGCGGTAGAACGCCTCGAAGCCGGCCGCCTCCGCCCGTTGGGCGACCGCCAGCTGCTCGGCATAGCTCAGGCCCTGCTGGCCCTCGATCATCAGGCCGAAGCGCATCGCCGTCAGGCCGGGCCGAGGGGGATGCCGGCGATCCGCTGGGCAAAGGCCTCGATCGCCGGACCGCCGTCCAGGGCACCGATCTCCAGGTCGTAGCTGCGCATCTCGCCACCTTCGAGGAAGAGCAGCTCGCCGCGCTCGCGCGCATCCCAGCGCCCGGCATCGCGGTTCGTGCTGGGCTCCATCGCCAGCGCGTAGGTGTCCTCGCCCATCATCTTCCAGACCGTGTGGTGGGGGAGCTGGTCGATCCGGAAGACCTGGTAGACGCCCAGGCCGATCTTCCGGTTGACCACCGCGACGGGCACCGTGCCGCCCGGCTCGGCGACGAGCTCGTGCTCGAAGCAGGTCTCGGTGAAGCTCGCGATCGGGTCGCTGAGGATCGCGTAGCCCTCGGTCGAGACCGGGTAGTCGGTGGTGGTCGCCCGTGACGGGACGAGCAGCTCGGACCCGCCGGCCACGACCGGCCAGCCGGTGTTGCAGTGGTACAGGAACATGTGGCTGGTGCGGTGGTGGCCGACGTTCTCGACCTCGTCATGGATCGTGAACCGGCTCTCGCCGACGCGGGCCTCGATCCTCCGCCGCAGGACCAGGTGCTCACCGAAGATGGCCGATTGGAGCACCTCGCCCTCGGCCCACAGGATGCATTCGTCGCCTTCCCACCGCTCGCCGTAGCCGACGAGGCGGGCGGGCAGGCCGCCCACCCGGCCGTGCAGGGCGAAGGTCTGGGTCGCGCCAAGGTGGGGCTGGTGGAAATCGGCCGCGCTGTCCTCGCCGCCGAGCAGGGTGTGGTCGAGGCCGCAGGTGACGACCATCCCGCCACCCCACGCCCGGAACCAGCCCAGCGGCGTGTTCTCGTAGTACCACGGCCCGACCGTGCCGGCGTTGGCGATCCAGGCCATCGGCCGGCCGTCGATCTCGCAGCGCCCGATGTCGAACGTCCGGTCGACGACGACGTCGAAGCTGAAGCCGCTGCCCGTCCTGAACTCGAGCAGCCGGACGCCCCGGCCGAGCCCGTCGCCGAGGGTGGTCAGGCGAACACCGGCCACCTGGTCGAGACGGCCGATCCTGCGCATCAGCTCGGACCGGGTCCAGGTCGTGCCCCATAGCTTGGTCATCGCTCTGCCTTTCACGGTTTCACGTCAGGCCGGAAACGGGTTGGCCGCCGGGGAGCTCGCGTGATGCGACCCCCAGGGCGGCCGATGAGCTCATTCCTGCGCCGTCGGTCTCGACGGCGGGATCGCCGGGATCAGGCCTCGCTGATGGCCTCGCCGGCCTTCAGCAGCCAGTCCTCCTGGCCGCGGGACTTGAGGTAGAACAGGAGGGCGATGCCAATGATCAGCCAGACCCCGTCGATGATCGGGGCATAGACATAGGGCTGAGCCGGCAGGGTCGGGAAGAACGAGGCGTAGACCGCGTAGATCAGGACCAGCGAGCCGATCAGCGGGAAGACCAGGTGGAGCAGGATGTTGAACTCATCCTTGTGCTCGCCCCGGTAGAACATGAACACGGCCAGGTTGGCCATCAGGTAGACGACGGTCACGCCCAGGACCAGGATCAGGCCGTCCACGAAGAAGAACGACACGTCCGCGCCGAAGGCGAAGCCGGGGATCAGGCCGATCGCGAGCGACAGGCACATCTGGAGCAGGATCGCGTTGACCGGCGTCTTGTAGGTCTCGTGGGTCTTGGCCAGCGCCTTGGGGAACGACCCGCTGCGGGCCATGCTGTACCACATCCGGGTGCTGACATTGGCCGTCGAGAGGCCGTTGCCGATGACGCTGTTGAGGAAGGCGATCAGGATCAGGATCCAGCCGGTGCCCCACAGCCGGCGGGCCAGGTCGAGGGCCGGCAGCTCCTTGTCGTTGATGATGTCCTGGACGTTGTTCGGCCCGAAGCCGGAGATCACGCCCCAGAAGACGATCACCAGGTAGACCCCGATGATCACGATCGAGAGGTACACCGACAGCGGCACGTTGCGCTTCGGGTCGGTCGTCTCTTCGGCCAGCGGCGCCGCCGCCTCCCAGCCGGTCAGGCCCTGGACCGAGAAGACAACGGCCAGGGCGAATGACGAGAAGCCCAGCCACTTGCTGGGGTCGAAGACGGACACCGTCACGCCGCCCGGACCGGGGCTGATGAAGCCCGAGATCGCCAGGAGCAGGACGATCAGCATCTCCAGGCCGCCGGTGACGACCAGCCACTTGGCCGACAGCTTCAGGCCCCGGATCTGCAAGAAGGCGATCAGCGGCGCAAAGATGACCACGCTGAGCGCCCACAGGAACGGGAGGTTGATGTTGTACTGCGAGTTCAGCTCGTTCTGGAGGATGAACCCGAAGAAGGCGTACACCGGCCCCGCCGCGATCGGCGAGTACAGGATGAACATCCAAGAGGTCAGGAAGCCGGCCCGCGGGCTGACCGCCCGGCTGACGTAGGTGTAGTAGCCGCCGGCCGAGGGCAGGTGCTTCGAGAGCTGGACCAGGGTGCTGCCCAGGAGCAGCACGATGATGAAGCCGGCCACGTACGCCAGCGGCGCGGTGATGCCGGCCAGCGAGATCACGAACTGGGTGAAGAAGAGGGCGGCGATTGCCGGGGAGATATGGGTGATCGCCTGCATCGTCGCGCCGAGCAGTCCGATCTGGTTCCGTTGCAGGCCCGTCGTCAGTGGCCCGCTCCCGGCCGCTGGTTGGCTTTGCGTCTCCACGAGTCACTCCTCGATGTTGGAACATCCACGGAAATCCGGATCTCAGCGAATCGGCAATCCGATGGTCAGCCCCCTCTTCGCTCTGTCGGATCCAGGACGGACTTGACCGTCATCGGATGGCGTCGGGGACGAGCGGCTCGGCCAGCTGGTTGGGGACCGGCAGGCCGACCGAATAGGCTCCGTCGACGACCATCAGGGCGCCGGTCATGTACGACGCGTCGTCGGAGCACATGAACAGGATCGGCTTGGCGATCTCGATCGGTTCGGCGAAGCGGCCGATCGGGGTGCGGTCGAGGAAGACCTTCGACTGGACCGGGTCCTTGATCACGAACCACGCCAGCCGGGTGTTGATGATTCCCGGGGCGATCGCGTTGACCCGGATGCCGTACTTGCCGAGCTCCATGGCGGCGGTCTGCATGACGGCCACCTGGCCGGACTTGCTGACGTTGTAGAAGACGCCCTCCTGCTCGGGCTGGAAGGCATTAGTCGAGGAGACCACGACCATCGCCCCGCCATGGCCCTCCTTGACCATCTGGCGGGCCGCCTCCTGGAGGGCCAGCCAGGTGCCTCGCAGGTCAATCCCGATCTGCTGCTCCCAGGACTCGTCGGAGCCGTCCAGGAAGGGCACGAAATCGGCAATCCCGGCGTTGGCGATCATGTGGTCGATCCGGCCGAACCTCGCGACGCAGGCGTCGACCGCTCGCCGGATGTCGGCCCGGTTGGCCACGTTGCCCACGACCACCTCGCAGCGGCCGCCCTTCGCCCGGATCGCGGCGGCGACCTCCTCGAGGACCTCGCCGTGCCAGCCGAAGAGCACGACCCCGGCCCCCTCCTCGGCGAAGCACTCCGCCGTCGCTCGTCCCATCCCCCGTCCTGCCCCCGTGACCACCGCTCCCTTGCCCTCGAAGCGCATCACGTTCGACCCTGCTCCTCTCGAGTTGGCGCCTTCAGCCGGCGACCAGGCCGTGATGCCCGGGTCCCCGAGGGATCACCGGCCAGACGTCGACGACGACCCCGTCGTCCACCACGTGGAAGGCATCGAACCAGTTGACAGTCGACGGCGAATAGCCCGGGACGAGGTGGACCACGTCGCCCAGCTTGAGCGTCGAGCCGCCGGTCGCATCGAAGATCCCGTGCTCCTCGTCGAAGCGGAAGGGGCGCAGCGGGTGGCCTTCGATCGAGGCGATGTCGCCGGCCCCCACCGACTTGTTGCCGGCATCGACGATCACCCGGTCCGGGCGGCGGCTGACGACCGTGGCCTGGACCGTCAGGGAATGCTCGAAGCCACCGACCATGGCGCCGTGGAAGTTGTCCATGACCACATACGTGCCGGCCTGGATCTCGGTGATCCCGGGGAACGCGGCGGTCCAGTCCCAGGTCGCCGTGCCGCCCGCCGAGCGGATCGGGCAGGGCAGCCCGTCGTGCTCGAAGGCCTCCGCAACCTCGACCAGGAAGCCCATCGCCGAGCGCTCCTTGACCAGCCGCTCGTCGTGGTCGGGGGTATTCGAGCAGTGGCCCTCGTAGCCGGTGACGCCCAGCAGGTTCAGGCCCGGCCGTTCGGCGACCCGGCGGGCGAGGGCGACGGCCTCCTCGACGCTGTCCGCCCCGGCCCGGTCCATCCCCGTGTCGACCTCGACCAGCACGCCGAGCGTGGTGCCGGCCGCCGTCACGGCCGCGGACAGGGCGTCGACATTCGAGCGGTCGTCGACGGCGATCATCAGGTCGGCCTCGCCGGCAAGCTCGGCCACCGCCCGGATCTTGGCCGGCCCGGCGACGGTGTTGACCAGGAGGATGTGATCGAGGCCCGAGTGGACGAGGACGATCGCCTCCCAGACGGTCGCCGTCGACAGCCCGATCGCCCCGGCCTCGACCTGCAGGCGGGCGAGCTCGGGGCTCTTGTGGACCTTGATGTGCGGCCGGATCTCGGCAGGCAGCTCCCGGATCCTGGCGCTCATCCTGGCGATGTTGCGCTTGGCGGCGGGCAGGTCCAGGACGAGGGCCGGGGTCACGAGATCGGCCTGCGGCCGGCCGATCGCGGCGCCATATTCGCGCCGCACCCGCTCATAGCCTTCGGCCAGCATGGCCTTCGGATCGACGCCGCCCCGGGTTCCTGCTGCGCCGGCCATCAGGCGGGCGGGTAGACGCGGCTGGGGGTCAGGTCGATGGCGTGGCCGCTGCCCGATTCGAGCACGAACTTGAGCATCGGCTCGGTGTCCAGGTAGTAGAACTCGATCGTCTCGCCGATCCGACCGCCCATCAGGACCTTCGCCCCGCGCGCCTCCCATTCCTTCTTGAACTCGTCCGAGTCGGCCTGCGAATGCATCATGCAGGCGATGTGCTGGACACCCTCGCCGAACTTGTCGAGATGCTCCTTGTAGATGCTCGGCCCCTCGAGCGGCTGGACCAGCTCGACCACCAGCCCGGGCTGGACCTCGCACTCGGCGCCGAGCATCGAGAAGGCGACCGCCTCGCCGCGCAGGTGGGTGTGGTGGAGCTTCGGCGGAACGTGCTCGTAGACGTTCCACGGTCCCCAACCCAGCGTGTCGTGGAGCATCTTCATCGAGGCATCGAGGTCGCGGACGACCATCGCCACCTGGGAGATGTGGGTCGGACCTGCCGGCAACGCCATGTTCATCACCTCGTCCGGGGCTGGGGGCAGACGCCTGCCCGTGTATGGAAAGACTGTGCATCGAATGTCAAGACCATGCACGGCGTCCGCGACGAGGCTGACCAGGCGGCGTTCGTCGGCGGTATCGTTGGCGACATGCTCAAGAAGCTCATCAACGACCCGTTCGACGCCGTCGACGAGCTGCTCGAGGGATTCGTCGGCGCCCACGGCGACATCGTCGCGGCACCGGCGCCGCGGGTCATCGCCCGTCGCGAGAAGGCCACCAGCAAAGTTGGCCTGGTGATCGGCGGCGGATCCGGCCACGAGCCCTCGTTCCTGGGCTACGTCGGCTCGGGCGTCGCCGACGCAGCTGCGATCGGCAATGTCTTTGCCGCGCCGGGGGCGGACATCTGCCTGGACGCGATCCGGGCCGCGTCGTCCGGCCGGGGCGTGCTGCTGGCCTACGGCAACTATGCCGGCGACGTCCTCAACTTCGACCTCGCCGGCGAGCTCGCGGAGCTCGAGGGGATCACCTGCCGCACGGTGCGCGGGACCGACGACGTCGCCTCGGCGCCCCCCGACGACCGCGGCCACCGGCGGGGGATCGCCGGGCTGTTCTTCCTGTTCAAGATTGCCGGGGCAGCCGCCGAGCGCGGTGACGACCTCGAGGCGGTCGCCCGGATCGCGGAGCATGCCAACGAGATGTCGGCGACGATCGGTGTCGCCCTCGCGCCGTGCGAGGTGCCGGGCGCCGGCCGGCCGACGTTCGAGCTCGGTCCCCAGGACATGGAGATCGGGATGGGGATCCACGGCGAGGCAGGCCTGCAGCGCGGCCGGTTGGAACCGGCCGATGCGGTCGTCGACCTGATGCTCGACGCGATCCTGGCCGACCAGGCGGCTCGCGGCCTGTCACCGGGCGAGGTCGCCCTGCTGGTCAATGGGCTCGGCGCGACCGCCTACCTCGACCTGTACATCGTCTACCGCGCCGCCCGGCGGCGGCTCGAATCCGAAGGCTGGACGATCAGCCGCAGCTTCGTCGGCGAGTACGTCACCTCGCTCGAGATGGCCGGCACCTCGATCTCCATCCTCCGCCTCGACGACGAGCTGCGCGGCCTGCTCGACGCGCCGGCCCGCACCGCGCGACTGGGCGGATGAGCGGCGCGCTGCGGGCCGCGATCCTGGCCGCGGCCGATGCCGTCGAGGCGGCCCGCGAGCCGCTCTGCCTGCTTGACGCGGCCAGCGGCGACGGGGACCACGGCGTGACGATGACGATCGGCGCCCGCCGCGTGCGCAGCCAGCTGGAGCAGGTCGCGTCGGACGAGCCCGAGGCGCTGATCCGGGCCGCGGCGATCGGGATGGCCGGCGCCGGCGGCGCGATCGGCGCGATCTACGGCCGGGGCCTCCTGGCGATCGCGGCCGGCCTCCGCGAGGGACCGCCACCGGCCGGTCCGGACGATCCCGCCGGCCTCGAGCTGCTGGCCGAGGCCCTCGAGCGGGCCGCGACGGCGACGAGTGCCATGGGTGCGGGTCCCGGCGACAAGACCATCCTCGATGCGCTCCTGCCGACCGCAGCTTCGCTGGCCGAGTCGGCCCGGGCGGGTGTGACCTGGCCTGTGGCGCTGGCTGCTGCCGACGAGGCCGCCCAGGCCGGTGCCGCGTCGACAGCCGAGCTCGAGGCCCGGATCGGCCGGTCCGCCCGAAACGCCGGCAAGAGCCGGGGCACGGTCGATCCGGGGGCGGCGTCGCTGGCGATCATCATCCACGCCCTGGTCGCCAGCGTGCTCGCGACCGCGGAGGCCTGACATGCCCGCCCTGGTCGGGACGAGCTGGAAGATGAACCTGACCGTCGCCCAGGCCGACCACTGGTTCACGACCTTCCGGCCGCTGGCGGGCGACGCGGCGATCGACTTCTTCGTCCTGCCGCCGTTCACCGTCCTCTGGCTGGCCCGCGAGCGGCTGGCCGGGTCGGGGATCGCCTGGGGCGCCCAGGACGTCAGCCCGTTCGCTGATGGCGCCCACACCGGCGACGTGTCGGCCGCGATGCTGGCCGATCTGGGTTGTCGCTACGTCGAAGTCGGCCATGCCGAACGGCGGCGGGACCACGGCGAGACGCCGGCCACGATCGCGGCCAAGGTCAACGCCGTGATCCAGGCAGGCATGGACGTCGTCCTGTGCACCGGCGAGCTCGAGGAGGGGTCGCTCGAGGCGGCCATCGACGCCGTGCTGGCCGACATCGAGCGCTGCCTGGAACGGGTCGGCCCGTCGGACCTGGCCCGGGTCGTGATCGCGTACGAGCCGATCTGGGCAATCGGCGAGGGCCGCCGACCGGCCCCGCCGGACCGGGTCGGGCGGATCCATCGGGCGATCGCCGCGCGCCTCGGCCAGGGAGCCGGCGTCCGGCCCCGAATCATCTATGGCGGCAGCGTCGACGCGACGAGCGCGCCCGTCCTGCTGGCCGAGCCCGGCGTCGACGGCCTGTTCATCGGCCGGAACGGCCTCGATCCGCTCCGGTTTGCCGAGATTGCCGGCGTCCTGCCGGCCCGGGCGGGTGATCGATGAAGATCGCCGTCGGCGCCGACCACCTGGGGCTGCCGCTCAAGGACGTTGTCAAGGCGCATCTCGAGGCGGGTGGCCACGAAGTTGTCGACTTCGGCGTGACCGAGGCGACTCCGGTCGACTATCCGGACGTGGCGATCGCGGTTGCCGAGGCGGTGGCCGCGGGCACCTACAGCCGGGCCATCCTGGTGTGCGGCACGGGCATCGGGATGTCGATCACCGCCAACAAGGTGCCCGGGGTTCGGGCCGCGAACGTGGCCGACCCGTATTCGGCCGAGCGGGCCCGCAAGTCCAACGACGCCCAGGTCCTGTGCCTGGGGTCACGGGTCGTGGCGCCCGAGGTCGCCCGGATCATCGTCGACCATTGGCTGGCGTCGGAATTCCAGGGTGGCGAATCGGCCCGCAAGGTGGCCAAGATGAATGCCCTCGACGGGCGACCCGGCCGGGATCCGGCGCCCGGCGCCTAGCGTCAGGCCAGGATCGCCTCGGCGGTCTCCTCGTCGGTGATCAGGACATCGATCGCACCGCTCCGAATCGCGGCCCGGACGGCCACGGCCTTGGCCGAGCCGGCGGCGATCGCGATGACCTGGGGAATCGCCGCCAGGTCGGACCATTCGATCGCCACGGTCCGCCGGTCCAGGTGCTCGACCGGCCGGCCGTCGATGTCGAAGAAGCGCGAGTTCATGCTGCCCACCGCGCCCTGGGCCAGCAGCGCGCCGAGATCGTCGCCCAGGATGTGGCTGGCGGCCAGGAGCGTCGCGTTGGGGGTCATGTCGCCGATCCCGACGATCGCGATCTCGCTCCGGGCGGCGGTCGCCAGCGCGGCCTGGACGGAGCGGTCGGCAAGGAGCGCATCGCAGATCGCGGCCGAATCGACGATCGACGGGGCGTGCAGGTAGGTCACCCGGCTGTCGGGGTAGATCTCGGTCAGCTGGCGGGCCAGCTCGTGGCCCTGGGTCCCCGGCGCCGCATCGGCCAGCCCGCCGGCCAGCTGCGCGACCTGGAGCTCGCCGACGACGCCCGGATCGAGGTGGCGGGCCACGGCCGCGATCGTCTGGCCCCAGCCGATGCCCACCCGGCTGCCGCGTCGGAGCTGGTCGGAGATGAACTCGCCGGCGGCCCGGGCGACGATCTCCATCGCCCCGGCCTCGGCCTCGGCCGGCAGCTCGGTCACGACCGCCCGGTCCAGGCCGAACTGGCTGGCCAGGCGCAGGCCGAGAGCCACGTTGGAGCGGACCGGGGTGACGATGTCGATCTTGACGATGCCCTCGTCGCGGGCACGCTTGAGATAGCGCGAGATCGTCGAGGGATCGAGGCCCAGGTCCCGGGCAATCTCGATCTGGCTGTTGCCGTACAGGTAGTGCCGGGTGGCCAGGTCGATCAGCAGGTCCAGCGATTGCGCGTCGACCGGGGTTCGGTCCAGTCTCGCCGGCACGCTCGACTCCGTCCTTGGGCCCACGGAAGGGTGGGCGCGTGGCGGCCATCGTACAGGATCGCCCTGGCTGGAACCGACGTTTGGCGCACGTTCTTGTCGTATGCTGCAACTCCATGGAGGCGACCAATCGGGTGGCAGATTCAGGTGACGCGCCGGCAGCCCAGGCGCGCCTCCGCCAGGCGGCGCTCGAGGCCAACCTGGCCATCGACGGGGCGGGCCTGGTCACCCTCACCTTCGGCAATGCCAGCGCCATCGACCGGGCCAACGGCTGGCTGGCGATCAAGCCCAGTGGCATCCCGGTTGCCGCCCTGACCGTCGAGGACATCGTGATCGTCCGGATCGACGACGGGCAGCAGGTCGCCGGGGCGACCCGGCCGTCGTCCGACACGCCCACCCACCTGGTCCTGGCCCGGGCCTTTTCCGGAGTCGGCGGAATCGTCCATACCCACTCCCCGGCGGCGACGGCCTGGGCCCAGGCCCACCGGCCGATTCCCTGCCTGGGCACCTCCCACGCCGACCACTTCCGGGGATCGGTGCCGGTGACCCGGCCGCTGACCGCGACGGAGATCGCCGACGACTACACCGCGGCGACCGGCCGGGCGATCGTCGAGGCGTTCGCCGAGCTCGACCCGGACGGGGTGCCGGCGGCCCTCGTCCGTGACCACGGCGCCTTCACCTGGGGGCCCGATGGGCCGTCCGCCGTGGCCAACGCGATTGCCCTGGAGCTGGTGGCCCGGATCGCGCTCGACACCCTGGCCCTTGCTCCAGACCAGGGACCGATCGCGCCGGAGCTGCTCGAGCGCCATCACGCCCGCAAGCACGGCCCCCGGTCCACGTACGGCCAGGGCCGGCCGGCCTGATGCGGATCCTGGTCCTGGGCGACAGCTACTGCCCGAGCACGATGTTCCGGCCGGCGTTCGGCGCCCTGGCCGGCGTCGACGGAGTCGACTACGACGACCTGGTCGACGAGCCGGCCTGGCGCCCGGCGACGCCGTCCGAGCACGCGATCAAGGAGATCCTGGGCTCGCCCGAGCAGGTGATCGCCCGGCTCGGCGGCCAGGAGATCCTGGTCGTCCAGGGCGCGCCGGTCACCGACGCGGTGCTCGACGCGGCGCCGATCAAGCTCGTCGCCGTGGCCCGCGGTGGGCCGGTCAACATCGACCTGGCGGCCGCCGCCGAACGGGGCATCCCGGTGGTCACCACCCCGGGCAAGAACGCCACCGCGGTCGCCGAGCTGACCATCGCCTGCCTCGTCCTGCTTGCCCGCCAGGCGGTCGACGCGATCCGCTGGATCGACCGCGGCGGCGAGTTCGGGATCGACAATTACGAGGGTGCCCGCTGGCTGGGTCACGACCTGGCCGGCCATACCCTGGGCTTGGTCGGCTTCGGCCAGGTCGGCCGGCGGGTGGCGGCCCGCGCGGCCGCCTTCGAGATGCGCATCTTGGCCCACGACCCGTACATGCCCGACGACGTGGTCCGGGCCGGTGGCGCCGAGCCGGTCAGCCTCGACGCCCTGGTCGGCGAATCCGATCACATCTCGCTGCATGCCCGGCTGAGCGCCGATAATCGGGGTCTCTTCGACGCCCGGAGGTTCGCCCAGATGCGCCCTGGAGCCACGTTCGTGAACACCGCCCGAGCCGAGCTGGCCGACGAAACGGCGCTCCATGACGCGCTCGTCGCGGGCCACCTGGCGGGGGCCGCGGTCGACGTCGCCTCGGGCCGCGCGGCGGGCGCCGCCCATCCCCTCGTCGGGCTGCCCAACGTGATCGTCCTGCCCCACATCGGCGGGGCGACCGTCGATACCCTCGAGACGGGCGGCCGGCTGGCCGCAGCCGAGGTGGCCCGCTTCATTGCCGGCGAGCCGCTGGTCAACG
>DATGGC010000070.1:0-1864 GCA_035308745.1 Candidatus Limnocylindrales bacterium
TCGGCCGACACCCGGCGGGTGATCGACGGGCTGTTCCGTGCCGCCGCAACGGGCGTCACGGACGACGTGCTTCGCTGGTGGGCCGACGACGGCATCCTCGACGACGTGAGCCTGGCCCAACGCTGCGCCGGCAAGCCGGCGCTGCGCTCGTATCTCGAGATGTACTACCGGGCATTCCCCGACCTGGACTTCGAGCCCAGGCTCCTGATCGTCGACGGGCCGTGGGCGCTGGTCGAGTGGGCCGAGACGTGCCACCTTCGGGCGCCATTCGACGGCGTGCCGGGCGACGGCCGCGAGCTCCGGCTGCGGGCCGTCGACCTGTTCGAGGTCCGCGACGGCCTCGTGGCCCGCGAGTCGGGCTGGTATGGCGACGGCTACCTCCGCGATCGGCTCGAGCTGGCCGACCCGAGCCGCCTGCCCCCGCCGATCCCGCGCGGATCATCCTGGTAGCCCGCGATAGCGCCGAAGGAGCCGCCCCGTGACGTATCGAATCGAGTGGGTCCGCAGCAGCTGCCGGATGCTGAGCCAGATCACCACCGAGTTCGAGCGAACCCAGCCGTTCGCCGGGATGACGATCGGGACCGGGATCCATCTCGAGCCCAAGACCGTGGCCCTGCTCCTGACCCTGCACGCCGGCGGCGCCCATGTCGTCTCGACGGGCAATCTCAACTCGACCCAGCCGAGCGCGGTCGACTACCTGCGCGAGCACGCGGTGACCGTCTTCGGCGGTCCGACCCGTGATCCGGTGGAGCGTGCCGGGCACCTTGATGAGGTCCTGGCGGCCGAGCCGCACCTGCTCCTCGACAACGGCGGCGACCTCTTCGTGCGCTACCTCGACCACCCCTACGATCGGCTGCTGGGTGGAACCGAGGAGACGACCTCGGGCCGGATGCGCCTGGCCCCGCTCCGCGATGCGATCGCCAAGCCGGTCCTGGTCATCAACGACAGCCCGATCAAGCAGTTCGCCGAGAACAAGCACTCGGTCGGCCAGAGCGTCGTCGAGTCGTTCATGCGGATCAGCAACCGGGCCACGAACGGGCGGCGGGTGACCGTCTTCGGCTACGGCGCCTGCGGCAAAGGCGTGGCCCTCAACTTCCGGAACAACCACGCCCTGGTGTCCGTGGTCGAGATCGACCCGGTCAAGCGCCTCGAGGCGATGTTCGACGGCTTCAACGTGCCCGACCGCGACGAGGCGCTGGCGAGTGCCCAGATCGTGATCACCGTGACCGGCGCGCAGCGGGTGATCACGGCTGCCGACCTGGGCCTGCTCGCGGACGACGTGGTGCTGGCCAACGCCGGCCACTTCCCGATCGAGATCGACGTCGCGGACCTGCTCGCCGACCGGAGCGTGGCGAGCCACGCCAGTGACGAGGGAATCACGACCGCTCGCCTGGCCGATGGCCGGAAGCTCCACATCCTGGGCGAGGGCCACATGGTCAACCTGGCCGGCCCGCGACCGCTGGGCAACTCGATCGAGTCGATGGACCTCGGGTTCAGCCTCCAGGCGCGCTCGCTCGAGGCCATCGCCAACGGCTCGGTTGGTCGCGAGTCATGCGTCGTGCCTGTTCCGCGGGCGATCGACGAGCAGGTGGCCCGGAGCTACGTGGAGCTGGCCAAGGCCTGATCCGGGAGGCGCTCGGCCGGCCGGTGGCCTAGAGATCCTCACAAGAACTCACAGGAGTTCTTGACGACTTATGATCTCTGCCGTCATGATCGTAAGCAGCCTGCCCAAGACCTGAGGACGCGTTTGAGCTTGAGTTCCCCGCTCCTCGAAGTGGACGGGATCGGCGTTTCGTTCCCCACGCGACAGGGCTTGGTTCGCGCTGTCGAGGATGTGTCGTTTTCGATCGCTCCGGGAGAGTCC
>DATGGC010000071.1:0-2589 GCA_035308745.1 Candidatus Limnocylindrales bacterium
TGTACCGCGGGCGTCGGGCGGTCTGGCTGAACGGGCCGCCCGAGGTCCTGGCCCAGCGCCTGCGCAACTCGCCCAACCCCCGGCCGCTCCTCCAGGGACGCGACCCAGTGGGCGCGATCCGCGAGCTCGCAGCCGGCCGCGAGCGCTTCTACTCCCCTGCCCTGCGCCTGAACGGCCTGTCCCAGGTCGGCACGGTCCTGGACCGGCTGGACGACTTCCTGCGCGCCCCGGGACCGGGCGGCAGCCTGCTGCTGGCCGCCGACACGACCCTCGGCCGGATCCGGATCGGCGATTCCTTCGCCAGCGGGGCGCTCCAAGCCGCGCTCGCCGAGCTGGGCGCGGGCCGGGCGATCTTCGTCTCGGAGCCCGGCGCCTGGGCCGCAGCCGGCCAATCGCTGTCGGCATCGATCGAGGCGGCGGGAATGGCCGTCGAGCGGATCATGCTGCCGGGCGGTGAGGCGGCCAAGCGCCTGGCGGTGATCGAGGCGGCGGCCGGCGAGCTGGCCCATCTGCGCGTCGAGCGGGGCGAGCCGCTGATCGCAGTCGGCGGCGGCGCGCTGGGCGATGCCGCCGGATTCCTGGCGGCCACCTGGCTGCGGGGGGTGCCCTTGATCCACGTCCCGACGACACTCGTCGCCCAGATCGACAGCTCGATCGGCGGCAAGACCGCGGTCGACCTGGCCGAAGGCAAGAACCTGGTCGGGGCGTTCCACCAGCCCGCGGCGGTCCTGATCGATGTCGCCCTGGTCGCCGGCCTGCCCGAGCGCCAGCGGCGGTCGGCCCTGGGCGAGGCGGTGAAGATGGCCGCCCTCGGCGACGAGGCCCTCCTTGCGCTGCTCGAGCGCGACGGCCAGGGGATCATCCGGGGCGACCCGGCGGTGATCGCCCACGGTGCTCTGGCCGAGCTCGTCGAGCGCTGCGTGTGGGCCAAGGTCGAGGTCGTCCTGGCCGACGAGCGCGAGGCCGGCGGCCGACCCGGAACGTCGGCCGACCCCGCCGTCGCGGCCCGGATCGAGGCCGGCCGGCTGGCCCTCAACCTGGGCCATTCGCTGGGCCACGGCTTCGAGGCGGCGGCAGGCTACGGCGACGCGCTGCTCCACGGCGAGGCCGTGGCCTACGGCCTGCGGGCCGCCTGCCGAATCGGCACCAGCCTGGGCGTCACGCCCGTCGAGCGAGCCGCCCGGATCGAAGGCCTGCTCACCGACCTTGGCCTGGCCCCGGCCGGCGGGCTCATGCGGCTGGGCCTCGATCGGGCGGCGGTCCTGCAGGCGCTGACCGCGGACAAGAAGCACAGCGCCGGCCAGCTGCGCTGGGTCCTGCCGACGGCCGACTTCGTCACGATCCGCCGGGACGTGCCGGCCGACCTGGTCGAGCGGGTGATGGACGAGCTGCTGGAGCCCGCGCCATGACCCGGGTCCTCGTCCTCCAGGGTCCCAACCTGAACCTGCTCGGTACCCGCGAGCCCGAGATCTACGGCCGGGCGACGCTGGCCGAGATCCACGCCGGCATCTCGGCCCGGGCGACCGAGCTGGGCCTGGCCGTCGACTTCTTCCAGTCGAACCATGAAGGCGCCCTGATCGACCGGGTGCAGACCAGGGACTTCGATGTCGCGATCGTCAACGCCGGGGGGCTGACCCACACCAGCGTCAGCCTGCGCGACGCACTGCTCGCGGTCGAGCGCCCGTTCGTCGAGGTCCACCTCTCGGACCCGGCGACCCGCGAGCCGTTCCGGGCCGTCAACTTCCTGCACGACATCGCCCTCGAGTCGATCGTCGGCCAGGGCGCCGCCGGCTATGGCCTCGCCCTCGAATCGATCGCCCGCCGGGTGGCGTCCGGCGAGCTGCCCCGATGAGCGACCGGCCCAAGGCGCCAACCGTCAAGCCCAGGCCCGAGCTCGAGCCGCCCGAGCTGGCCCGCCTGCGGCGCCGGATCGACGCCCTGGATCGCCGGATCGTCGGGCTGCTCAACGAACGGGCCGAGCTGGGCCGCGCCGTCGGGCGGGCGAAGCAGGCGGCCGGACGGCGATCCGTCCGCGACCTCGAGCGCGAGCGGGAGGTCCTGCTGCGGGTCGCCCTGGCCAATCTCGGACCGCTCGCCCAGGCCGACCTGCTGGCGATCTACCGCCGCTTGATTGCCGCCACGCGGGCCGTCGAAGACCGCGACCGGGGCGACGCCTAGGCCGGCAACGGCTCCGACTTGTCCTCGATCTCCCAGGCATGGTCGAGGGCGTGCCAGGCGATCCGCCGGGCGGCATAGCGCGCCGGCCAGCGCCGGCCGGCGAGCGGCGTGCCGTCCGAGGGCTCGCGCAGGAGCTCGAGGATCGCCGTGCGAACGGCGTCGACCGCGGGCCGATCGGTCGGCGCCGGCTCCTTGAGCTTCAAGCCCACCTGGGTGGCATAGGCCGAGTCGGACGTCACGCAGTGGGCGACGATCGCGTCCGGGTCGCGGCCGCCGCCCCGGGGGCCCTTGCGCAGCGCAAGCGGGGCGCCGGCGACGACGAGGTCGAGCGTCGCCCAGGCGGCCGCGATGAGGGCTGCCAGGCGGACCGCTTCGGCCTCGGCGAGCGGCCGCCGGTCGCTGTCCACGATC
>DATGGC010000072.1:0-6178 GCA_035308745.1 Candidatus Limnocylindrales bacterium
CGACGCGGGCTCGCAGCAGCTCGTCGCCCTCGACGACCTGGTCCGCAAGCTGGTCAGCGGCGAGCGCTCCCACCGCCACGGCGCCGCCGAGAGCTGATCCGGCCGGCTGATCCCGCCGGCCGCCCGGCCCGCTCACTGGGCCGCCCGTGTCCCGATCGGGAGGCCGGAACGACTACCATACGGCGGCCATGACCGACCCGACCGAGCGCCTCGCCACGCCCTACCGGACCCATACCTGCGGCCAGCTGCGGGCGTCCGACGCGGGCTCCGGGGCGCGCCTCGCGGGCTGGGTCCATCGCCGGCGTGACCACGGCCAGCTGATCTTCCTCGACCTGCGCGATCGCTACGGCCTGACCCAGGTGGTCGTCGACGCGACGGAGGCGCCGCTGGCCCACGCGGCCGCCAGCCGGCTGCGCAACGAGTTCGTGGTCAGCGTCACGGGAGCCGTCGCGGCGCGCCTGCCGGGGTCCGAGAACCCGCGGATGGCGACCGGCGCGATCGAGCTCCGGGCGAGCCAGGTCGACCTGCTGGCCGAGGCGAAGACGCCGCCGTTCTACATCAACGAGCCGGACGCCCCGATCGACGAAGCGCTCCGCCTGCGCTATCGCTACCTCGACATCCGGCGCGAGCCGATGCAGCAGCGCCTCCTCCTTCGGTCGCGCCTGGTCCAGGCGATCCGCGAGATCCACCACGCCCAGGGCTTCGTCGAGATCGAGACGCCCAACCTGATCCGCTCGACGCCCGAGGGTGCCCGCGACTTCATCGTGCCTTCGCGGCTCAAGCCGGGGACCGTCTACGCCCTGCCCCAGAGCCCGCAGCAGCTCAAGCAGCTGCTGATGGTCGGCGGCATCGACCGCTACTTCCAGATCGCGCGTTGCTTCCGGGACGAGGATGCCCGGGGTGACCGGCAGCCCGAGTTCACCCAGCTCGACCTCGAGATGAGCTTCGTCGACGAGGCGACCGTGACCGGCTTCGTCGAGGACCTCGCGATCCGGGTGACGAGGGCGGTCGTGCCCGAGCGGCCGCTCCTCCAGGTGCCCTTCCCGCGGTTCACCTTTGCCGAGGCGATCGAGCGCTTCGGGTCGGACAAGCCCGACATTCGCTTCGGGCTGGAGCTGGTCGACCTGGCCCCCGAGCTCGTGGACGCCGCGGGCGCGGCCGCGTCCGGCTTCCGGGTCTTCGACGAGGCCCTCGCCGCGGGCGGCCGGGTCAAGGCGATCGTGGCACCCGGGATGGCCACCGCCAGCCGGTCCCAGATCGACGAGCTGACCGAGCTCGCCCGCGGGTTCGGGGCGAAGGGCCTGGCCTGGCTGGCCGTCGAGGCCGACGGCGTCATTCGCTCGCCGATCGCCAAGTTCCTGGGCGACGAGCGTGCAGCGGCCGTCGTGGCACGTTCCGGGGCGACGCCGGGCGACCTGGTCCTGGTCGTCGCCGACAGCCCCGAGCGCACGGCCGACGTCCTGGGCCGGCTGCGGACCGAGCTGGGTGGCCGGCTGGGGCTGGCCGACCCCAATGTCCTGGCCTATTGCTGGGTGACCGAGTTCCCGATGTACAAGTGGGACGACGAGAACCGGCGCTGGGACGCGACCCACAACCCGTTCAGCGGGGTCCGGCCGGAGGACGTCGAGCTGCTCACGACCGCCTCCGGCGACCCCTCCCGGCCGGCGCCCGACGACCCGGCCGGCCACGCCCGCGCGCTCCAGTACGACCTGGCGATGAACGGCTGGGAGCTGGGCGGCGGCTCGATCCGGATCAACCAGCGGGACCTGCTCGAGCGCAGCTTCCGGCTCCAGGGCCAGACGACGGAGGGGATGGTCGAGAAGTTCGGGGCGGTCCTGGAGGCGTTCGAGTACGGCGCCCCGCCCCACGGCGGGATCGCGATCGGGATCGACCGCTGGGCCGCGCTGCTGACCGACCAGGCCACGATCCGCGAGGTCATGGCCTTCCCCAAGACCCAGTCGGGCGCCGACCTGATGCTCGACGCTCCGTCCACGCCGGACGCCGGCCAGTACGCCGAGCTCGGCCTGAGGTACGTCGGACCGACCCGCACGTGACCGACCTGGATCCGGCGGGCGCCGATCCGTCGGCTGCGCTTCCGGCTGACCCGGCCGGTCGCCGCTCGGCGACGACGCCCCAGCGCCTCGACGCCGTCCTGGAGCACCCCCAGGCCGCGGCGGTGGCCGGTGCCCTGTGCATTGCGTTCTCGGGGATCTTCGTGCGCTGGTCGGGCGTGTCGCCGTCCACCGCGGCCGTCTTCCGCTGCCTGTACGCACTGCCGCTGCTGGGCATCCTGGGCTGGCTCGAAGGCCGGCGCTACGGCCCGCTCGACCGGCGGACGATCTGCTTCTCGCTCGTCGCCGGCGTCTTCTTCGCCGCCGACCTGACCTTCTGGGCCCATTCGATCGAAGCGGTCGGTGCCGGGCTGGCCACCGTCCTGGGCAACCTCCAGGTGGTCGTCGTGGGAATCGCCGCCTGGGCGCTGTATGGCGAGCGGCCGCGCCGATCGATCCTGGTCGCCCTGCCAATCGTGATCGCCGGCGTCGTCCTGATCGCCGGGATCGTCGGTGCCCATCCCTACGGCAGCGATCCGCTGCTGGGCGTCGCGGCCGGGCTGGTCACCGCGTTCGCCTACGCCGGCTATCTGATCGTCGTCCGGCGCGGCCAGCGCGACATCCGGCGCCTGGCCGGGCCGCTGGTCTGGGCCACCCTGGCAACCGCCGTCGCCTCGGCCGTCGCCGGGGTGGTGGTCGGCGACTTCGACCCGATCCCAACCTTTCCGGCCCACCTCTATCTCGCGGTCCTGGCCCTGACCGCGCAGGTCGCGGGCTACCTGCTGATCAACGTCTCGCTGCCCCGCCTGCCGAGTGTCGTGACCTCGCTGCTGCTGCTGACCCAGCCGGTGGTGACCGTCTTCCTGGCCATGATCCTGCTGGGCGAAGCGCCATCGGCGTTCCAGCTGGTCGGGGTCGGCCTGGTGATGGCCGGCCTGGCGGTGGCCGTCCTGCCCTTCGAGCGCCTGCGCGGCTCACGCGTCCTGACCGCGAACTGAGCGGCGTCAGGCCCCGGGCTCGTCCGAGCCGGCGTCCTCGGCCTCGGCCTCGCCCCACTCGTGCTGGTGCCCGCTGGCCGGCTCCTGCGGCCCGCGATAGGCGGGCAAGGTGGCCCGGGGCACGGAGCGGTCGTGGACCGAACCGGGGTCGCCCAGGTCCAGCGCCCGGACCCGCCAGCCGGTCGCGGCCAGGTCGTCGATCAGCTCGTCGGGCATCCGCTCGGCGCCCAGCGCCCGGAGCGCGTCGAGGGCGGCCACCGGGACCAGGACCGGCCAGCCGGTGGCATCGTCGAAGGCCGGCCGGAGGATCGCGCCGGGGTCGGCGCCGTGGGCCTCGATCAGGGAGGTGATCGTCTCGGGATCCGGCCAGGTCATGCCGGCCGGCCAGACGAGGGCGGCATCGGTCTCACCGACGAGGCCCAGGGCGGCGTCGATCCCGGCACAGATCTGGGCCACGGGCCCGCCGGCGACGGGTGCCGGCTCGACCAGGCTGGCTTCGGTCCCGAGCAGCGCCGCGGCCGCGCCGCCATCCGGGTCGAAGCTGACCACGACCACGGGGATCGCCCCGCCCGACCAGGCCGTCTCGGCGATCCGGCGTACGGCGGGCAGGCCGTCGGCGTCGGCTATGGCGGTCTCGGGCCGGGCGGCGAGGATCACGGCGGCGACAGTCACCGGCCGATCCTAGCAAACGCCGGCGGCCTCGCGGCTCGCGCCGCTGACGCGCGCACGTGGCCGGCCGCGGTGCTCGCGCGGCGGTGTGCGACAATGACCATTCCCATGAGCACATTGCCCTCGACCACCATGCCCGGCGTCCGGCTCGATCTGCGCAACATCGCGATCGTGGCCCATGTCGACCATGGCAAGACCACCCTGGTCGACGCGATGCTCCGCCAGACGGGCGCCTTCCGGGCCAACCAGGCCGTCGTCGACCGGGTGATGGACTCGGGCGACCTGGAGCGCGAGAAGGGGATCACGATCCTGGCCAAGCAGACGACCGTCGACTACGACGGGATCCGCCTGAACATCGTGGACACCCCCGGGCATGCCGATTTCGGCGGCGAGGTCGAGCGGACCCTGCTGATGGTCGACGCGATCCTGCTCCTGGTCGATGCGGCCGAAGGCCCCCTGCCCCAGACCCGCTATGTCCTCCAGAAGGCGATGGCCCGCCACCTGCCGGTCGTCGTCGCGCTCAACAAGATCGACCGCTCGGACGCTCGCCCGGCCGAGGTCCTGGACGCCGTCTACGAGCTGTTCATGGATCTCGGGGCCGATGCCGCCCAGATCGAGTTCCCGGTCGTGTACACCAACGCCCGGCTAGGCACCGCGACCCGCGACCTGGCCAATCCAGGGACCGACCTCCGGCCGCTGTTCGACCTCCTGATCGCGCTCACCCCGCCGCCCACCTTCACGCCCGGCCACCCGCTCCAGCTCCTGGTCACCAACCTGTCGGCCAACGAGTACGTCGGGCGGATGGCCGTCGGCCGGATCTGGAACGGCTCGATCCGGCTCGGCCAGCGACTGACCGTCGTGCGTGCCGACGAGGAGTCGACTGACGGCTCGGTCGAGCCCGGCCGGACCACCGTGCTGACCGGCTCGGTGACCAGCCTCCAGACGGCCCACGGCATCGAGCGGATCGAGATCGCCGAGGCGACCGCCGGCGACATCGTGTCGGTCGCCGGGCTGCCCGACGTGACGATCGGCGACACCCTGACCGACCCGGCCGATCCCCGCCCGCTGCCCCGCCTCGATGTCGATGCGCCCACCCTGCGGATGACCTTCGGGGTGAACACCTCGCCCCTCGCCGGCCGCGAAGGCAAGTTCGTGACCAGCCGCCAGATCAAGGCCCGCCTCGACCGGGAGATCCTGGGCAACGTCTCGATCGAGGTCCATGCCACCGATTCGGGCGACACGTTCGAGGTCCGCGGCCGGGGCGAGCTTCAGCTGGCCGTCCTGATCGAACAGATGCGCCGGGAGGGCTTCGAGCTCCAGGCCAGCCGCCCGGAAGTGATCCTGCGCACGATCAACGGCGAGACCCAGGAGCCGTACGAGCGGATCACGATCGACATCCCGCCCGACTACATCGGCGAGGTCCAGGCGGCGATGGCTGGCCGGAAGGGCCGCCTCGAGCAGATGTCCACGGACCAGGATGGCCGCGTCCGGATGGAGTTCATCGTGCCCGTCCGGGGCCTGATCGGCTACCGCGGCCAGCTCCTGACCGAGTCGCGGGGGACGGCCCTGATGCACCAGATCGGCGAGGGCTACGGCCCGTGGGCCGGCGAGGTGACCCACCGCACGAGCGGCGTCGTCGTCGCCGACCGGCAGGGGATGAGCAACGCCTACGGCCTGTTCAACCTCCAGGAGCGGGCCGAGCTGTTCATCGGTGCCGGCGAGCAGGTCTACGAAGGGATGATCGTGGGCGAGAACTCCCGGCCCGGTGACATGGACGTCAACGCGACCAAGGAGAAGAAGCTGACCAACATCCGGACCCACGCCCACGACGAGGCGCTCCGGCTGACGCCGCCCCGGCCGCTGACCCTCGAATCGGCGATCGAGTTCATCTCCGTCGACGAGCTGGTCGAGGTCACCCCGCTCTCGATCCGCCTTCGCAAGCGGCTGCTCACCAACCACGACCGGCGCCGCGAGCGGAGCCGCGAGGACGACCTGAGCCGCTCGGCCGAATAGGCGGACGTACAATCGCCGGGATGGCGATCTATCTCGATCACGCGGCGACGACCCCGGTCCGTCGGGAGGTGGTCGACGCGATGCTGCCCTACCTCCTGGAGCACTGGGGCAATCCGAGCTCCGGCCACAGCTTCGGCCGGGCGGCTCGGCGCGGCTTGGACGAGGCGCACGAGCGGATCGCGGCAATCCTCGGGGCCGAGGCCCGCGAGATCGTCCTGACCTCGGGCGGGACCGAGGCCAACAACCTGGCCCTCAAGGGCGCGGCCTGGGCGGGCAAGGCCCGCGGCCACCGGATCGTGACCACGGCGATCGAGCACCACGCCGTCGGCCACAGCTTGCGCTACCTCGAGAAGTTCGGATTCGAGACGGTCGAGCTGCCCGTCGATCGCTACGGCCGGGTCGATCCCGACGAGCTCGAGGCCGCCCTCGACGACCGGACGATCCTGG
>DATGGC010000073.1:0-3028 GCA_035308745.1 Candidatus Limnocylindrales bacterium
AGGTCTGCTCGTTGCCGTAGATCAGCACCAGGTACTTCGCCATCAAGTGACTCCCTTCGGGGCCCGGCGAGCCCGTTCAGTCCTTCGACGAACAGGCTGGCCCGCATTCGACATGGTGTCGCGCCGGCCGGATCGACGACGGCCAGCGCCTTCAGCCGGGCGACGCCTCAGTCACCTCGTCGACCCGCACTGGCCGGCCCTCGCGCCAGCTGCGTCGGGCGGCGATCGCCAGGCGGAGCGTCTCGAGCGCCTCCTCCGGGCCGGGCGCGGGTGTCCCGCCCGCGGCCAAGGTCGCGAAGAACGCCTCGAGCTCGACCCGGTACGCGACTTCGAAGCGGTCGGGGAAGTTCTCGTATCGGTCACCCTCGGAGCCGAAGCGGCGCGAGAACGTGAACGGGGTCTTGTGGTCCGCGTCGACCACGACCTTGCCAATCGAGCCGGCCACTTCGGTCCGGATGTCATAGCCCCAGGCCGAGCGGCGGCACATCTCGACGACGCCCAGGGCCCCGCTCCGAAAGCGGAGCATCGTCACCGAGGTATCGATGTCATCGCCCGAGCTGAAGCGCTCGTCGATCAGGACGTTGCCCCACGAGCTGACCTCCTCGACCTCGCCGACGAGGAATCGGGCCAGGTCGAAGTCGTGGACGGCCATGTCCAGGAACGAGCCACCGCTGCCCTTGATGAACTCGGCCGAGGGCGGATACGTGTCGCGCGAATAGGCCCGGAACTGCTCGATCCGGCCCAGCTCGCCGGCATCGATCAGGGCCTTGGCCCGGACGTAGCCCGGATCGAACCGGCGCATGAAGCCGAGCTGGACCGGCAGGCCGGTCTCGCGCCAGAGCTTGACCACCCGCGTGGTCTCGACCAGGTCCAGCGCGATCGGCTTCTCGGTCCAGATCGCCTTGCCGGCCCGCAGCGCGGCCTCGATCAGGCTGGCGTGGGTCGTGGTTGGCGTGGCGATCACCACCGCCTCGACCGCCGGGTCGTTGATCGCATCGAGCGGATCGGTCGTGGCCCGGCCGGCCCGGGCGATCTCGCGGCCACGCTCGGCCGCCGAAGGATCGGCATCGGCGACCACCTCGAGCCGGACGTTGCGGATCCCGGCCAGGGTCTGGATATGGGTCTGGCCCATCCGGCCGACGCCCAGGAACGCGACCCCGATGCTGCTGGGGTCCTTCAGCGAGAACTCGGTCATGGCTTGGGCTCCATGCGGTGCACTGCGCCCGTTCGCGGCGCAATTTGCGGTGCTTTTGGGCGGGCGGGACGCCTGCTGGCAAGACTAGCGACCCGGCCGGGCGTCCCGCGGGCCGACGACCGGCCATTCCCCTAAACTGGCCGGGCGTCCTGAATCGCCCTCGTCATGACGACTGTCCCGCCTGGTGCCGGGCTCGAAGTGTGGGCTCGTCGAACCTTGGCTGGGAGGATCTCCGGGAATGACCACTCCTGACACCGCCGACATCGGGCTGAGCCCGCGTGAGCGCCTCGAGATCCTCGGGGCCATCCTGCTGGCCCTCTTCCTGTTCTCGCTCGACCAGACGGTCGTGGGCACGGCCCTGCCGGTCATCGTCACCGACCTGCAAGGCAACAACCTGTATGTCTGGGTCGTGACGATCTACCTGCTGACCTCGACGATCAGCGGCCCGGTCTACGGCAAGCTCTCGGACCTCTTCGGACGGCGGCCGGTGATCATCTTCGCGGTCAGCCTGTTCCTGATCTCCTCCGTCCTGTCGGGGCTCAGCCAGAACATGGGCGAGCTGATCCTGTTCCGGGGCCTCCAGGGACTGGGCGGCGGGGCCATCTTCCCGGTGGCCCTGGCGGTGGTCGCGGACCTGTACACGCCGGCCGAGCGCGGCAAGTACCTGGGCCTGTTCGGCGCGGTCTTCGGCGTCTCGTTCCTGATCGGGCCGGCGATCGGTGGGGTCATCACCGACACCGTCGGCTGGCACTGGATCTTCTTCGTCAACGTGCCGATCGGATTGATCTCGCTGGTCATCATCTGGCGCCTGCTGCCGGCGATCAAGCGGCCCGATGCCGCCCGGCACATCGACTACATCGGCGCGTCGGTGTTCACCGTCGCGATCAGCCTGGTCCTGATCGGGCTGACCAACAAAGGCACGGGCGACTGGACCGATCCGACCGTCGGCGGGCTGATCCTGGCCGGGCTGGTGGTCACGGCGCTCTTCCTGTGGATCGAGTCGCGGGCGGCGGATCCGATCGTGCCTCTCGGCCTGTTCCGGATCCGCAACTTCACGGTCTCGGTCACCGCCATGTTCTTCGCCGCCTTCGGCTTCTTCGGCGCGGTCATCTTCCTGCCGCGCTACTTCCAAACGGTCACCGGCGCCAGCGCCACGATCTCGGGCTACAACCTGCTGCCACTGGTCGGCGGCCTGATCGTCAGCGCCACGATGTCGGGCCAGATCGTGGCCCGCACCGGCAAGTACAAGGTGCTGATGCTGGGATCGCTGGTCCTGCTGACCGCCGGGCTGGTGCTGCTGACCAACCTCAGCGCCCAGACCGACCGGCCCGTCCTGTGGTTGTGGATGGTGATCGCCGGCCTGGGCATTGGCCCGTCGTTCGCCGTCTTCACCCTGGTCGTCCAGAACTCGGTGAACCCCGAGCGGATCGGCGTGGCCACGGCCAGCCTGACGTTCTTCCAGCAGATCGGGGGCACGATCGGGCTGACGTTCGCAGGGTCATTGCTGGCGACGCGTCTCGTCACCGAGATCCCCAAGCAGCTCATCGCCTCGGGCGTGCCGCAGCAGGTCGTGACCGCCTTCGGCGGCGGCAGCAGCGTCGACCTCACCGGGACCGGCGACCTGGGCCAGCGGATCCTGGCCAGCGTGCCGGCGGCGCAGCAGGCCCAGATTGCGCCATTGATCCCGGCGATCGTCGAGGGCATCCACGACGCATTCTCGATCGCGATCGCGGCCACCTTCTGGGTGGGCGTGGTTGGGGCGGTCATCTCGGTCCTGGCGGTAGCGTTCCTGCGCGAGGAGCCGATGCGCGCGACGTTCGACTTCGAGGCCAC
>DATGGC010000074.1:0-4148 GCA_035308745.1 Candidatus Limnocylindrales bacterium
GTCGGCACCAGGCCTTGACCGCGGTGGCGCGCGCGGGATAGGCGCTCCTCATCACCGACTCGTTGGCAAGGACCCGGCGACGTTGGGTCCGATCCTCCGGGAAGACCAGTAACCGACTCACGACCAAGGGGTTCCAACCGAGTGGCCGTGCGATCTGCGCCGCAAGCCGCTCCTTCTCGCCGTGCTTACGGAGGGTTTCCTCGACCGAAACGAGCTCGGTCTTGATCTCGACGACAAGCAATGTCCGGGTCCGCGCGTGCCAGGCCAGCAGGTCAACGGATCCGCGCTCGCCCCACTCCGAGTACGTGACCTCGGCGGCGTACGTCCAACCAAGCCCGGCGAGCCACGCCGCACACGATCCGAGCAGAGCCGCATGCCGGGCGTCGAGGACCCGATCGAGATCGGCCCCTGGGCCGCGAACCAGACCTTCGAAGCTGAGGCCGAGCGGGCCGGCGGCCGCCCGGATGGTCGCGAGGGTCCGCCCGGCGAGCTGCCCGTTCTCGATGTACGAGACGACCGCCGAGCTAATCCCAGCTTTGGTGGCCAGGTCGACTTGGCGCCAGCCGCGGCGCTGCCTGATCGCGCGGAAAAGTCGCCCGACCTTCGCATCGTCCATCGCGAAGAGCGTCCAGATTCACACTCACCTGCGGCTGGCCAAGCAATTCCTGTCAGATTTCACCCGGGCCCACGCAATGGACGTCGAGCGGGTCTCTTGGCCCCGATTCCGGCCGAGATGCCCAGCGGCCACGCTCCGAACTCGGTCGCGGCCAGTGCTGAGCTCGGCCCGATCCTGTTCAGCCGCCCATACCGCGGCTCCGGGTGAAATCTGTCAAGAAAGGGACGCGTTGGCTACGGTCGACCCGTTGTCAGCGCGAAGGACCGGCCCGGACGCGAGCCTAGGCGCCGGACGGATCCTGGATCAGGCCGATCGGGTTGCCGTCGGCATCCTTGACCGTGCCAACCAGGCGGCCGCCGCCGACGTTGCGGGCCTCCTCGCCGACCGTGGCCCCGGCGGCGACCAGGGCGGCGACCGCCGCCGCGATGTCGTCGACGTGCCAGTAGGGGACCGGCCCGGTCATGCCCTGGTCGTGCCCGCTCGGGACGAGCCCCACGTCCTGGCCGGCCACCTTCCAGCCGACGTAATACGGCGCGTCCGCGATCGGCTCGGCGCCGAGCAGCGCGTTGAACACGGCCTTGCCCTTGGCCAGATCCCGGCATGGGTAGAGGATGGTCTTGACGCCATCAGTCATCGCTTGAACTCCGCTGCTGGTTCGCCTGTCACATCGGTCGTACTTCGGCCGACACCCAGTTGTCGGAACCAATCGAGGATATGTGACAGTGACCGAAGACGACCTCCTGGCCGAGCAGTTCGAGACGAATCGGGCCCACCTGCGCGCCGTCGCGTATCGAATGCTGGGGTCGGCGATCGAAGCCGATGACGCGGTCCAGGAGACCTGGCTCCGATTGAGTCGCTCCGACGCGGACGCGATCCAGAACCTGGGTGGCTGGCTGACGACCGCGGTCGCCCGGACCTGCCTGGACATGCTTCGAGCGCGAACCGCCCGGCGCGAGGAGCTGCTCACCGACGATCGGCCTGAGCCGCGGCCCGGCGAGCTCATGGCCGACCGGGGCGATGCGACGAACCCCGAGCAGCAGGTCGTCCTGGCCGACTCGCTCGGCCTGGCGCTGCTGGTGGTGCTCGAGACGCTGAGCCCGCCCGAGCGGCTGGCGTTCGTGCTCCACGACCTGTTCGCGGTCCCGTTCGATCAGATCGCCCCCATCGTCGACCGTTCGCCGGCGGCGGCGCGCCAGCTCGCGAGCCGGGCCCGGCGGCGGGTCCAGGGGGTGCAGCCCGACAGCGACGCCGACCTCACCCGTCACCGTGAGGTCGTCGACGCATTCCTTGCCGCGTCGCGCGAAGGAGACCTGGCTGGCCTGCTCGCCGTGCTCGACCCGGACGTCGTCGTGCACGCCGATGCGGTCGCGGTCGCCGGCGGGGCGATGCACGGGGCCCGCGGTGCGACGGCCGTCGCGGCCACGTTCCTGGGTCGCGCCCAGACGGCCAAACCGGCCCTGATCGAAGGCGCTCCCGGCGCCACCTGGGCACCCGCGGGAACGCCGCGGCTGGCCTTCGTGTTCACGATCGAGGACAGCAGGATCACCGCCATCGATCTTCTTTCGGATCCCACCGTCCTGGCTGGGGTCGTCACCGCTCGCGAGCGCCGAGGACGGCCTCCGCTGCCCTGAACGACCGACCAGTCAGGGATCATGATTGCCGCCATGGCGAAGAAGACCGAGGACGACAGCTCGCTCAAGCGACTCGGCGGCGGACGCTGGCAGACGCGCGACGAGCGGTTCACGATCGAGCCGCAATCGGGCACCTGGGTCGTCCTCGATGCCCAGCAGACTGACGACCTGGGCTTGCCGCTGGTCCGCGGGCCGTTCGGCAGCCTGACAGCCGCGAAGGCTGCGATCGACGGGGCCCGAGGGGCCGAACCAGCCGTATCGCCGTTGGCCGGCAAGGTCGCCGAGCACACCGATCGCGATCGCCCGCCGGCCGTTCCGACCCGAGGTGGACGGCCGTACCTCCGGCGAAGTTCGGCTCCAGCTCCAACCGTGGCGCCTGCGCGATCCTCGGCAAAGCAATCCCAGCCGGCCCCCGCCGAGCCAGCCCAGACTGAGCCGGCCCCGCCGCCCGAGCCGAAGTGGCTGCGGGACCTCAAACCCGCCGAGCGCCGACGGGCGCACGAGCTCATCGATCGGCTCGGGGCGGCCGGGGTCCCGAATCCCGAGTCGCTCGTCGGGCGCGAAATCACCGGGAACGTGCCGGCCGTGGCCACGTTTGCGGTTGCACGCGCAGTGAAGGACCTCGGCGCAGGCGCTGCTCCCGAGGTGGTCGCCAAGCTGCTCGCCGAGGGCGCGGATGCCGAACTCGGCGTGACCTGGCGACTCGTTGACGGCGAGGGCCGCCCAATCAAGCTCGGATCAGACCCGACCGATCATCCGACAACGCACACCGAGGTGGAGGGCAAGCAGAAATGACAAGCTCGAGTGAGGCGACGGCCTGGATCGACGACAAGCTGGCGGCGCTCCCCGCTGACCAGCGCAGCCTGCTCCAGGAGCTCCGCGAGACAATCGCGGCGGCCGCGCCCGAGGCCGAGGACACGATCAGCTATTCAATGCCCGCGTTCCGTTACCACGGCCGGGCGCTCATCTCGTACGACGCGTTCAAGACCCATTGCTCGCTCTTCCCGATGGGCTCCGAGATCATCGAGCGGCACAGGGACGACTTCGTCGCCTTCTCGACGAGCAAGGGCACGCTCCAATTCACGAAGGAGAACCCGATCCCGAAACGGCTCGTCGAGCTGATCGTGCGGGAGCGGATGGCCATGATCGACGCCAAGCGCGGTCCCGGAGCGAAGCCGGCAGCGGCTCCCCGGGAGCGCACGTGAGCACACCAACATCGCTCCCGCAGGTGATCGGCGGAATCGACGTTCCCCAGGATGATGTCGCGGCGAAGACCTGGCGCTGGGCTCAGCGGGCCTTGCCGGACTACCTCCTCGGGCACTCCGTCCGGGCCTATTGCTGGGGCGCGGCGATCGCGGCAGGGGAGGGCTGGGCCTTCGACGCCCAGATCCTGTGGACCGCCGCGTTGATGCATGACTATGCATTGACCCGCATCCCGCAGAACACGATGTGCTTCGAGGTCGAGGGCGCCGAGATCGCCCGGCGCTTCCTAGAACGGGCCGGGATGGGACCCGAGGCGGCGGACCGCGCGGCGATCGCGATCATCCTGCACATGCGCGCCGGGGTGACCCTGTCTGACGGCGTCGAATCGGTCCTGCTGGACCGGGCGACCGGACTCGACGTGCGCGGCGACGGCTACGAGCTGGTCGACTCCGTCCGGCCCGCAGTGGTCGCGGAGTTCCCGCGGGGCCCGTTCGATCGCCACTTCCTGGCGGCAATCCGACGCGAAGTCGCCATCCGGACGACCTGCGCGAGCAACCGCCTGCTCAATGCCAACAACCTGGCCGGCTGGATGGCCCGGTCACCATGGGTCCACCCCGCCTGATCCTGGCCGGCCACCTCGACGGCGAGCGCCCGATCCTTGTCTATCGGGTCGAGGACCTGGAGCGCTCCTCGGCCGA
>DATGGC010000075.1:0-7858 GCA_035308745.1 Candidatus Limnocylindrales bacterium
GACGGCCTCGCCGAAGCGTCGCCGGCGAAGCTCCTCCTCGATCGCGGTCAGCAGGTCGTCGGCCTCGTCCTCCTCGATGGCGAGGTCGGCGTTGCGGGTGACCCGGAAGAGGTGGGCCTCCTCGATCTCCAGGCCGGTGAACAGGGTGTCGAGGTTGTTCGAGATCACCTGGTCGAGGAGGACGAACGTCGTCGCGTCGAGCTCCATCAGGCGGGGCAGCACGGGCGGGACCTTGACCCGGGCGAAGCGCCGCTCGCCGGTCTCCGGGTCGCGCAGCCCGACGGCGATCGACAGGCTGAGCGTCGAGATGTATGGGAAGGGATGGCCGGGGTCCACGGCCAGGGGCGTCAGGACCGGGAAGACCTCCTCGATGAACCGCTCGCGGAGGCGGGCGTGGTGCTCCGGGACCGCGGCGTAGTCGACGATCCGGATGTCGACCTCGGCCAGGGCCGCCCGGATCCGGGCGAAGATCTGCCCCTGCTCGTCGACCAGCGCCTGCACCCGGGGCCGGATCGCGGCCAGTTGCTCAGCCGGCGTCCGGCCATCGGGCGAGTTGCGCACGGCCGTGGCGGCCAGCTGCTGGCGCAGGCCGGCGACCCGGACCTGGAAGAACTCGTCGAGCATCGAGGAGAAGATCGCCAGGAACTTGGCCCGCTCGAGCAACGGATTGCGCTCGTCGGTCGCCTCGTGCAGGACCCGCGCGTTGTAGTCCAGCCACGACAGCTCGCGGTTCAGGTAGGGCAGGGCGGGCCCACCGACCGACCGGCGTGCGCGTTGGGCGCGAGCGACCCGTTCGGGTCGGACGGCGGTCATCGGTCGGATCGTCTCCGGTGCGAGCTGGTGACGGAAGGAGCCGGCTCAACCGGCCGGCCCGCGAAGCGTAGCACGGGCCCTGATCGGGTCCGACACCCCCCAATGGTCCAAGCCCCGGCTCAGTCCTCGGCCATGTACCGTCGGTCACCCGTGGCCGGCTGGAGGTAGACGCGCATTCGCCGGCCCGTCGCCGGGTCGAGGAAGACCTCAGTCGTCGCCCGGAAGCCCAGCGGCAGGGCGCCGACCGGCTCACCGCCGCCCGGGCCGGGCTTGTCGTTCCGGACGTCGGCTTCCCCGGACCGGTAGCGAGATCGCTCGTAGACCACGGCGATCAGGACCGCGCCCCCGATCAGGATCGCGACCAGGCCCGTCGAGCGCTCACCGTCGACGGTGATCAGGGCCAGGCCGGCGAGGATCGTGATCACCCCAACGAAGGCCAGGATCACCCGGGCCGCGGCCATCATCAGCATCGGCTACTCGGCCGTGGCCGGCGCGCCCGGATCGGCGACCAGGACGACGGCCGTCCCGTAGGCCACGATCTCGGACATCGTCTGGCCGATCTCCGAGCTGTCGAAGCGCATCGAGAGGACCGCGTTGGCGCCCATCAACGTCGCGTTCTGGACCATCCGGTCGATCGCCTGCCGGCGGGTGTCCTCGAGCAGGCTGGTGTACTCGTGGATCTCGCCGCCGACGAGCGAGCGCAGGCCGGCCGCCAGGTTGCCGGCCAGACCCCGGCTGCGGACGACGAGGCCGAAGACGTGGCCCTTGGTCTCGGCCACCCGGTAGCCGCCGACCGATGGGGTGGTCGCGATGATCATCTGGTCCCTCCAACTTCGTGGCCCGAATGGTTGGCCGCGCCGAGCGTGGGCGTGCCGGTCGTCGTTCGATCGGCCGTGCACGAGGCACAGGGGCACATCTCGCGCAGGGTCGTGAACGTGTAGAAGCCGGTGTGGTGGCCGTCGCCCCAGGTCGGAGCGACGGCGTACTGGCCGACCAGGGCGATGTCGACCAGCCGGACCTGGTCGTCGGTCAGGCTCGGGGCCGAATCGAGCCAGCCGGGCAGCCCGGCTTCGCCCCGGCAGTAGGCGCACGGGCAGAGCCAGCGCAGGGTGGTGGTCGGGTAGACGGTCTCATGGCCGTCGCGCCAGGCAATGGCCAGCGTGCCGGCGGCGCGATCGGCGTGGATCCGGGCCGGATCGGTGGCGCCGGGGACAAGGGTTGGCATGCCCTGATGGTACGCGCCCGGCGCGGGCCGCCACGGCTGGGACATCCGTACTGCGGTCGAACGCCGGGTGGGTGTGCGATCCTCGGGCCGATGACCCTGGCAATTGACCACCTGACGAAGCGCTACGGCCGGGTCGTGGCGCTGGACGAGGTGAGCTTCTCGGTGGAACCCGGCGAGATCTTCGGATTCCTGGGTGCCAACGGCGCGGGCAAGACCACGACCATGCGGATCGTCCTCGACATCCTGCGGGCCGACAGCGGAACCGTGACCTGGCACGGCCGGCCGAGCACCGAGCTGCCCCGCCGCACCTTCGGCTACCTGCCCGAGGAACGCGGGCTCTATCCGAGGATGCGGATCCTGGAGCAGCTGATCTTCTTCGCCGGCCTGTACGGGGTCAGCCCGGGCAAGGCCCGCCGCGACGCCCTCGCCTGGCTGGAGCGGTTCCGGGTGCCCGAGCTCGCCGGGCGCAAGGCCGAGGAGCTGAGCAAGGGCAACCAGCAGAAGATCCAGTTCATCGCGGCGATCCTCCACGATCCCGAGGTCGTGCTCATGGACGAGCCGTTCACGGGCCTCGACCCGGTCAACGTATCGCTCCTGCGGGCCGCCTTCCTCGAGCTCGCGGCCCAGGGCCGGACCCTGATCTTCTCCACCCACCAGATGGAGGTCGTCGAATCGCTGGCCGATTCGATCGCCATCATCGATCGCGGCCGGCTGGTCACCGGGGGCTCCACCCGGGACGTTCGGCGTCGCGCGGGACGGCCGGTCGTGCGTCTCGCGGTCGAGGGTGACACCGAGCTGGCCTGGGCAGCCAGGCTGCCCGGCATCCGCGCGGTCCGATCGGGCACCGATATCACCGAGCTGACGGTTGCCGCCGGTACCGATCCCCAGTCGATCCTCCAGGCGGCCCTCGCCCGGGGCGCCACGGTGACCTGCTTCGAGGTCGCCGACGCGTCGCTCGAGGACGTCTTCATCGAGCTCGTCGGCCGGCCGGACGCGGCCGAGCCCGCCACCCTGGCGCCGCTCGCCGTCGAGTCCGCGGCATGACCGCGAGCGGGCTGCCCGTGGTCCCCGATCCGGCCAATCGATCGCTGCTGCCCAACGCCGGGCTGATCGCCCGGCGCGAGTACGTCGAGAAGATCCGCAGCCGGGCGTTCGCCGTGGCCACGGCCATCCTGATGACGGTCGCGATCGCCGCCTCGCTCGTGCCGATCGGGCTGCGCGCCATCGATCGCGGCCAGACCACCCGGATCGGCGTCGTCTCGCCCGACCCGGCGACCACCGCCCGGGTGATCGACCTGGTCTCGTCCTACCTCAATCCCGTGCCGCCCGGCGTCGATCCGGCCACCCTCCGGCCGGGTTACCTGCTCAGCACCGAGCCGAATCTCCAGGCCGGTCTCGGCGACATCGACGCCAATCGCCTGGACAGTGTGCTGCAGGTGACCGTGGGGCCGGCCGGCGGGCTCGACTTCACGTTCCACGGCAACGACGGGGCGAGCAGCGCCACGGTCCAGCGCCTGCAGGTCGCCACGTTCGGGGCGGCCGTGGTCGAGTACGCCCAGGCCCTGCCCCATACCGGCTCCGGTCCGAGCTTTCACACCCCGACCTTCCAGGTCGAGCCGACCGACCTGGGCCCGACCATCTCGCCGATGGACCCGTCGGTCGCCGGCGGCCGGACGCTGCTGGCCTCGATCATGATCGTGCTGATCTTCATCACCCTGACCGTGTACGGGATGTGGGTCGCGACCAGCGTGGCGTCCGAGAAGGCAAGCCGGGTGATGGAGCTCCTGATCAGCGCCGCCACCCCGCGCCAGCTGCTGGTCGGCAAGGTGGTGGGGGTCGGCGCGGCCGGCCTGACCCAGTACCTGGCGATCATCGTCCCGGCGGCGATCGTGCTCGCGTTGCAGGACCCGATCGCAACCGCCCTGATCGGCCCGGCCGATCCCGGCGAGGCGCCGCTCGTCGGCCTGACCCTGCCGATCCTGCTCGCCTTCGGGGCGTTCTTCGTCCTGGGCTTCCTGCTGTATGCCTTCGTGTATGCCGCGGCGGGTTCGCTGGTCAGCCGGCCCGAGGACATCCAGCAGCTGGCGATGCCGCTCAGCTTCGTGTCGATGGCCGGCTACTTCGCGGCCATCTTCGGGATGACGGCGATCAACTCACGCTTCGTCGAGATCCTCTCGTTCGTGCCGTTCTTCAGTCCGTACGTGATGCTGGCCCGGGTGATGGTCGGCCAGGTCGAGCTGTGGGAGGTGGCCCTGTCCCTGGCTCTTCTGGTGGGCTCGATCGCCCTCTCGAGCTGGGTTGCGGCGCGAATCTACGGCGCCGGGGTCCTCCTGTACGGCCAGCGTCCGGGCTTCCGGACCTTCCTGCGCGTGGCGATCCGCCCCGGCAGCTGACGGCTCCTGGGTCGCGCCTAGCCGCCCGGGTCGTCCAGCGGCAGGCGCCGGATCAGGGCCAGGATCGGACTGCTGCCCGGCTCGTCGGTGCCGGTGTCCGTGTCGCCGGCACCCGCGAGCGACGGGCCGGTTTCGGGATGGACGGGGATGAGCCGCCACAGGCTGCTCCGGACCCCGGCCAGGTACGGACTGCGTCGATCCCGGGCGAGCACCCAGCCGACACCCTGGGCGGCCGCCGCGGCGCACAGGGCCCGGCCTTCGCCCGCGATCATCGGCACCGGCACGATCGAGGGCGATGGACGGAGCAGGCGGGTCAGCCGGGCACGGCGCTTCTCGAGCGGCTCGGCGACGAGCGGCCGGCCATCCAACGCCAGCAGATCGTAGACCAGATAGGCGAGCCCGGGTCCCGGCTGGCCGTCGAGCCGGGCCGCGAGCCCGGTTGCGTCGAGGCGGCCCGCGGCATCGACCGCCACCAGCGTTCCGTCCAGGATCGCCGGCTTGGCGCCGAGCCGGACACCCAGGTCGGCGATCTCGGGCACGCGCTCGGTCAGGACGACGCCATCCTCGCTGACCAGGCGCAGCCCAAGCTCCTCGCCGCCGACATAAGCCAGCGCCCGTTCGCCGCCCCACCACGGCTCGAACAGGTGGTCCGGATCGTCGAAGGGCGCTTCGGCCGGCTGGGCCAGCATCGGCCGGATCGGGGCGGGCCAGCCGGTCGTATCCGACTCCAGGCGCAGCGAGAGCTGATCGGCCATTGCCCCGATGGTAGCGGTAGACTCGCCCGATGGCGCGCGTCCCCCAGCCGGATGACTACTACCGCTTCCGGATCCCGACCGATCCCCAGCTCGCTCCGGGTGGCGATCGAATCGCGTTCACGGTCCAGGCCGTGGCTCCCGGCCGCGACGGCTATCGCCAGGGGATCTGGCTGGCGCCGTTCGACGGTTCGTCGCCCGCGCAGCCCCTGACCCTCGGCAGCCGCCACGATACGAACCCACGCTTTGCGCCCGACGGCGCCACCTTGGCGTTCCTGTCCGACCGCCGACTCGCGGTCGAGGAAGAACCGGCCGCGGCCAAGGATCGCGAGGATGGCACCCAGGTCTACCTGCTGCCCCTCGATCGGCCGGGCGAGGCCCGCCGGCTGACCGACCTGCCCCGGGGCGTCGAGGAGATCGCCTGGTCGCCCGATGGGCGGCGGCTGGCGGTCGTCAGCTCGTCCCATGCCGATACAGTCGCCGCCGATTCCCGGCGCCGTGGCCGGCCCGCGAAGGGGCCCGGGCCGGGCGATCCGCCCGTCTCGGACTTCCACTATGTCGACCGGCTACGGGCCATGGCCAACGGTGCGGGCTGGGTCTATCACCGGGTCACCCGATTGTGGGTCGTCGATGTCGCCAGCGGCGCCGCCCGCCTGGTTCACGCGGGCCGGGCGCCGGTCAGCGAGCCGGCCTGGTCGCCCGACGGCACCCGGATCGCATTCACGGCCGACCGCGGCCGGGACGATGACCTGGGCTTCCACAACGACGTCTGGGTGGTGGCCGCGGACGGTGGCCCGGCGACCCGGATCACCGGCGGTGGCGATCGGCTCGGCGGGCGGGGCGTGTTCGGCTCGCCGGCCTGGCTGCCAGACGGCCGGACCCTGGCCGTGCTGGGCCATCGCTGGCCCGCCGGCGCGGGCAGCCGAGCCGACGTCTGGCTGATGGCGGCGGACGGCTCGGACTCCGGGCCGCGCGCCGGCCGCAACCTGACCGCCACCGCCGACCTGGTCATCGACTCGGGCATGAACAGCGACGTGACGGTCGGCGAGGGCAATCGGATCGCCGTCGGCCCGGACGGCCGGGCGGTCTACTTCAGCGCCCCGATCGAGGGCTCGTTCGAGCTGTGGCGGGTGCCCGTCGACGGGGCGCCGGTCGAACGGCTGACCAGTGGGGAGCACTACTACTCGTCGTTCACGATCGGGCCAGGACCGCGCGGGACCATCCGCGTGGCCGCCGTGCTGTCCGCTCCGACTCAGCTGCCCGACGTCGCCGCCCTCGAGCTGCCGGCCGGCCGGCTCCGCGGCCCAGTGGCCGGGCGGGCCGTGAGCGACCTGAACCGGGCGATCCGCGACGAGATCGAGCTGGTGCCGGCCGAGACGCGCTGGACCGAGGTCGACGGCCGCCGGGTCCAGGGCTGGTACGTCGCCCCGAATCCGCTCGCTCCCGGCAAGGCGCCTGGGCGCCGCGCCCTGCGCGCCCCGCTCGTTGTCGAGATCCACGGCGGTCCGCACACGCTCTACGGCTGGAGCCCGATGTGGGAGTGGCAGGTCCTGGCCGGCGCCGGAATCGGCGTCTGGGCGGCCAACCCGCGCGGCTCGCAGGGTTACGGCGAGGCGTTCAACGCCGCCAACTTCCGTAATTGGGGTCCCGGCCCGATGCGCGACGTGCTGGCCGGGGTGGATACGCTCATCGCCGAGGATCGGGCCGACCCGGATCGGCTGGGGGTCACCGGCGGCTCCTACGGTGGCTATCTCACCAGCTGGATCGTCGGCCATACGGATCGCTTCCGGGCCGCCGTTACCTGCCGCTCGGTCAACGACCTGACCAGCCAGATGTCGACGGGGGACATCGCCGGGCCGAGCTTCGGCCGGCTCGAGTTCGGCGCCGCGCCGTGGGAGGATCCCGACCTGTATCGAGAGCATTCGCCGCTGACCTATGCCCGGAACATCCGGACCCCGCTACTGATCCAGCACTCCGAGCGCGACCTGCGCACGCCGATCGGCCAGGCGGAGGAGCTGTTCACCGTCCTCCGCTCGCTCCGCCGGCCGGTCCGGATGATGCGGGTGCCCGACGAGACGCACGAGCTGACCCGCTCCGGGACGCCCTTCCGGCGGGTGGAGAACGCCAGCCAGATCCGGAACTGGTTCGAGCACTACCTCGTCCGCGGCCGGCGTGACCTGCCGCCGCTGCCCCGCAACCGGGCGGGGCTGTAGGTCGTGGGCGCCTCCGATGACCGGTGCGCTGTGACGAGCGTTTCGTGACGACGGTGCGCGCCCGGCCCGATTCGGCCGCTCGGGACAAGGCCACCGAGCTGATCCGCTCGTTCGACGCCCGGGCCGGCTCGCTGGGCAGCCTCCTCGGCCGGGTGACGCCGGTCGACCAGGTCGGTGTCGAGGAGCGGATCGAATCGCTCAAGCGCCGTTCGATCAAGACGAACGCCAAGCTATGGGCCCTTGACCTGGCCATCCGGATGATGGATCTGACCACCCTCGAGGGGAAGGACACGCCGGGCAAGATCCGGGCTCTGTGCGCCAAGGCGATCCAGCCCCTGCCGGGCGATTCCTCCATCCCCCACGTGGCCGCGATCTGCGTCTATCCGGCGCTCGTTGCCGATGCCAAGGAGGCCCTCGGTTCGTCCGGCGTCCGCGTGGCCAGCGTCGCGACCGGCTTTCCCT
>DATGGC010000076.1:0-16166 GCA_035308745.1 Candidatus Limnocylindrales bacterium
GCGCTTGGGGGCACTGCCGCCGAGCGCCTGGCGCGGAGCGGCGACGATCCGGGCCGGCTCGGCGCCCATCCCCAGCACACCCCGGCTGCCCGGGGTGAGGATCTCGAAGTCCAGGTCATTGAGCTCGACCTTGAAGGCCTCGCGTGCGGCCTTCAACGCCTCTTCGACGGACTTGCCGGTGAATTCCTGGTATGCACTCATGGTCAGCGTCGTCTCCCTCGTCGGCCCTGTCGGCCGCCCCGTTCACGGGGACGGATCGTCGTCGCGGCTTTTGCCGCACGTTCGTCGGTTTGGGTGAGCACCGAGTTCGCCGCCCGCTTGGTCGGGTCGGCGGCCGGAATCGCGACCGGGAAGCGCGGCTTGTGCACCCGGGCGAAGGCGGGATCCCAGCCCAGCAGCGGGAACAGGCCGCCCCAGCCAATGATCAGGTATTGCTGGACCAGCGAGAAGAGCGTCGACACGATCCAGTAGATGAACAGGCCGGCCGGCAGGAAGCCGCCGTAGAAGATCGAGATGAACGGCAGGAAGAGCATCGACTGGCGCTGGATCTTGGTGTTCTGGTCATCGACGGCACCGGGCTCCGTGCGCGGCAGGGTCATCCGCGACTGGACCAGCTGGAGCAGCGACGAGATGATCGCCAGGGCGCTGATCCCGATCCCGATCGTGATCAGGACCTGGGGCTGGCTCAGGTCGATCCCGAAGACCGTCGAGTTGATGCACGGCTGGACGTGGCCGGGCGAGAGCACGACCGGTGTCGCCGGGCAGTTGAGCTTGATCAACTGCACCCCGAAGACCCGCAGCATCCCGTTCGGGTCGAAGTTCTGGAGGCCCGAGCTGAAGACCGAGTACATCGGGATCAGGAGCATGAACTGGAGGATCAGCGGCAGGCAGCCCGAGGCCGGGTTGACGCCGCGCTCCTTGTAGAACGCCTGGGTGGCCTCCTGGACCTTGACCCGGTCGCCCTTGAACCGCTTCTGGATCTCCTTGAGCTCGGGGCCCAAGAGCTGCATCCGCTTCTGGCTGACGATCTGCTTGCGGTACAGCGGGATCAGGATGACCCGGACAAGGAGGGTGACGGCGATGATCGCGATGACCATGCTGCCGGTCGCCTGCTGGACCGCGACCAGGCTGATGAACAGGGCCTGGAAGATCGGGGTGAAGAGGAAGGCCAGCAGCGAGAAGGGATCGCTGGGGTTGGCCGGGTGGAGCGGGGTCCCCGCCGGCGGCAGGGTCGCCGACGGGACCGGGGTGGCCGTCTGGCCGGGGGCCAGCGTTGTGCCCGCGCCGGGCAGGCCCGCGCAGGCCGCCACGAAGAGCACGACAACGACGAGGAGCAGGCCGAGTCCCAGCCAGGGCTGGAGCCGGCCGAGCCGGCGGCTGATCGATTGGGTCATCAGGGTCAACGCACCGGGTCGTAGCCACCGGGATGCCAGGGATGGCAGCGGGCGATTCGCTTGGCGCCCATCAGGCTGCCCTTGAGCAGCCCGTAGCGCTCGATCGCCTGCTCCGTGTAGTGCGAGCAGGTTGGCTCGTAGCGGCAGCTCGACGGGAGCCACGCGAACACGACTCGGTAGACCTTGATCAGTCCGATTCCGATCCGTTTCACGCGGTGTTGTGTCCTTCCAGGACGCCTCCCCGACGGAGGAGCTTTGCAACGACTTCGGCGAGCTCTTCGTGGCTGGCATCCACGAGCGCCGGACGGGCGATGATCAATACGTCCCAGCCGGGCTGGAACGAGGGCGCCAGTGCCCTCAGCACTTCACGGATGCGGCGGCGAAGCCGATTGCGGATGACCGCCCCACCGATCTTTCGGCCGGTCGCCAGCCCGAACCGGGTGTTCTCGAGGTCCGTCCGGAGCATCCGGACGACGAGGAGTGGGTGGGACCGAACTGTCCCCGTTGTCTGGAGCGCCGCGAAGTCCCGTGGGCGGGAGAGCATCACAAGACGCGGCGGGTGAGTGCCTCGCTCGATCAGGCCGTCAGCCGCTTCCGGCCCCGGGCGCGGCGGGCGGCCAGGATCCGTCGACCGCCGGTCGTTCGCATCCGGGCTCGAAAGCCGTGTTCCTTGGCGCGGTGGCGCTTCTTTGGCTGGTAGGTCTGCTTCATCGAGTCTGCGCGCGATCCTCTCCATCAGGCCCCGTGGCCCGCCCCCGGTTGACGGATGTTTTCCGACCCCTAGAGGCACGAGAACGCGCCGTGCGCACGAAAGCGCCTGGCGCGTCGACGTCCGGGAGAGTATATGGACGGCCCCGATCGAGTGTCAATCGAGCGCGGCGTCGGGCATGGCCAGCGTGGCGTCGCGGGTGGCCAGCGTGGCGGGCCGGCCCGGTCCGGCTCGGGTGCAAGTGCCTCGGCCCCGGATCTGGTTCTTGCCGCTCCGCCCCGGCAGGTAGCCGACAAGAACCGCGCCAGCCCGACCCGACCCGAACCACGCCGGCACAACCCAGGACCAGACCGGTGGCATTGTCAGATTCCACCCAGGGCCGCGCTATGGTCGAGTTCCGGACGGTCGGAGCCGTCGGCGAGGCCGCGAACCAGGAATTCGTGCTCGAGCAGCAGCTCGGCCGGGCCGCCGCGGCCGATTCGCGACACGAATCCGGCCTTAGCGCGGCTCCCAGTGGAATCTGACAATGTTCACGGCGGCACGCGGTCCGGCAGGCGTCCCGGGACGCGGCCTCGGACTCGGCCTCGGACTCAGCAGGGACCCGTCTCGAACTCGGCCTCGGACCCGGCCTCGGACTCAGCAGCGACCCGCCTCGAGTCCGGCCTCGGACTCGGCAGGGACCGCCTCGGACCCCGGATCGAACCCCGCGAGCGGGGCGTCGGACGGCCATGCATGGATACTCCTGGGGAGTATGCCGATTCTCCTGCGACGGCGCCTTGCTAGGCCGGTTGGGCCGGTGCTATCCTTCCCGAGCCCCCGACGCCGGGACGCTCGCGGGCACCTTCGGAGGCCCCCCGGAGGAGCAGGTGGAGCGGTCAATCCGGCCCCGCGTAGCGGCGTCCGTGGCCCTGATACCTGGCTTCGCCGTCGTCCGTTTTCCTAGCCGCCGCGCCGGCAAGACAGACCGCCGACTCGGCGATTCATTCCTCTGAGCTGCAGGGTCACGATCGAGCATATGGACGCGAAGCACGTATGGCGAGCCGCTCTCGGTGAGCTCCAGGTCTCACTGTCTCCGGCGAACTTCGAGACGTGGCTGCGCGACACCAACCTGATCGAGGTCGAGGACAACCTCTTCCGGATCGCCGTCCCGAACGGCTTCGCCAAGGACTGGCTCGAGACCCGCTATCGCTCGCTCATCTCCCAGACGCTGGCCCGGATCGTGGGCTACAGCGTCCAGGTCGAGTTCATCGTCCGGACCCCGGCCGAAGCGTCCCCGGACGATCCCACGCCGGCGACCGCATCGGCCAGCCAGCAGGTCCGCCTGGAGCCCGGCCGGGTCGGTGGCGAGGGCGGCGCGTCGAACCTGAACCCGCGCTACACCTTCGCCAACTTCATCGTCGGCTCGGCCAACCGCCTGGCCCATGCCGCCAGCCTGTCGGTCGCCGAGCGACCCGGCCACGCCTACAACCCGCTCTTCCTGTACGGCGGGGTTGGCCTCGGCAAGACCCACTTGATGCATGCCATCGGCAGCCAGGTGATCGCCAAGTTCCCGCGCAAGAAGGTCGTCTACGCGACCTCCGAGAAGTTCACCAACGAGTTCATCACCTCGATCCAGCAGGGCAAGATCGACGAGTTCCGGGCCCGCTACCGGCGGATCGACCTGCTCCTGATCGACGACATCCAGTTCATCGCCGACAAGGAGCGAACGCAGGAAGAGTTCTTCCACACGTTCAACACGATCCACGAGGACGGCAAGCAGATCGTCCTCAGCTCGGATCGACCGCCGAAGCAGATCATCACCCTGGAGGAGCGCCTCCGGAGCCGCTTCGAGTGGGGCCTGATCGCCGACCTGACCGCGCCTGACCTGGAGACCCGGATCGCGATCCTGCGGGCCAAGGCGGAGGAGATGTCCGTCCCGATCACCTCCGACGTGATCGAGTTCATCGCCCGCAAGGTGGTCAGCAACATCCGCGAGCTGGAAGGCGCCCTGAACCGGATCGTGGCCTATGCCAGCATGAGCTCGACCTCGATCAGCATCGAGCTGGCCCAGGCCGTCCTGGCCAACGTGATCTACAACCCCAAGAAGCGCCAGGTCACCCCGGAGCGGATCGCCCGGGTCGTGTCCGACTACTACGGCGTGCCGATGGAGGCCCTCCAGGGCCAGAAGCGCGACCGGGCGATCGTCGTGCCCCGCCAGATCGCCATGTACCTGATGCGCGAGGAGACCGACGTGTCGCTCCTCCGGATCGGCGCCGAGCTCGGGGGCCGGGACCACTCCACGGTCCTCCACGCCTGCGACAAGATCAACCGCGAGACCGCCGCCAACGACGAGCTGCGCCGCGAGATCGCCGCCGTGCGCGAGCTGATCTACGCCGACTGACCATCCGGTCCGCTGGGCCGGATCCGGGGGCGGGCAGACGCCCGCACGGCGACCGCGGGTCCAACCCCGACGGATCGATCAAGGCCTCGATCCCGGCCGATTCCTGTGGACAAGGCCCCGATTCCCGTGGAAAACCGAGGTCCAGTGTGGAGAAGCGGGGCTCCTGGACGGGGCGTTCGGGCCGCGCCTCGGCCGCGCGGCCGGGATCGCCGCCAACGCTCCACAGCCGGACGCCGTGAGCGTCCCCCGCCGGCCGCCGATGGTCCACGTCCGGGGCCTCGCCGTCCACCATCAATTCGTGCCCGGCCGAGCGTGGTCGTCCACACCATCAACAGGATGATGGTGATGATGACGGACTAAGATAGGTTTGATTGAATCCCCAGAGAAGCAAACCGTCCGGGCATGGGCGCAACGACCCGCGCCGGCCCGTGGTGAGCCCGGTCCTCGAGTTCCTGGAGTGAGTCCCACGTGAACGTATCGGTCATGCAGGAGAACCTCGCGCGCGGCCTGTCGGTCGTCAGCCGGGCGGTCTCGACCCGGAGCACCCTGCCGGTCCTGGGCAACGTCCTGATCCGGACGGAAGACGCCGGCCTCAAGCTGACCGCCACGAACCTCGAGATCGGGATCACCTACTGGGTCCCGGGCAAGATCGACAAGGACGGCGCGATCACGGTCCCGGCCCGGCTGTTGACCGACATCGTGGCCGGCCTGCCGTCGAGCGAGCGCGTCGAGCTCGAGCTCCAGGCCGGCGACACGCTCCATATCCGCTGCGGCAAGTTCGAGTCGCACGTCAAGGGAATCGACGCCGAGGAGTTTCCGGCGATCCCCTCGGCCGGCGAGCGGCCGACGACCCGGATCTCCCAGAAGTCGCTCAAGCACGCGCTCCTGGAGACGACCTTCGCCGCCGCCAGCGACGAGGCCCGGCCGATCCTGACCGGTGTCCTGTGGCGCTTCGAGGGCGACCAGCTGACCCTGGCCGCGGCCGACAACTACCGGATCGCGGTCAAGACCATCGCCACCCTCGATCCGGTCGAGGACACCAGCCTGGTCATCCCCGCCCGATCCCTCAACGAGCTCGCCCGGGTCCTCAACGACACCGACGATCCGGTCGAGGTGATGCTCGCCCCGGCCCGCAACCAGGTCCTCTTCCACCTCGAAGGGATCGACCTCGTCAGCCGCCTGATCGACGGCCAGTTCCCGAACTACCAGCAGGTCCTGCCCAAGGGCCACACGACCAGGACAGTCGTCGACCGCGAGGAGCTGTTCAAGGCGGTCAAGCTGGCCGCCCTGATCGCCAATGCGGCGGCCAACATCGTCAAGCTCCAGGTCAGCGCGGACGGCGGCGGGGTGGTGGTCACCGCGGCGGCCGAGGTCGGCGACAACGAGGGCCTGGTCGAGGCCAGCGTCGAGGGCGACGGGACGACGATCGCCTTCAATTCGCGCTACCTCTCGGACGTCCTCCAGAACGTCACGGCCGAGCAGTTCGCCCTGGAGCTCAATGGGCCGCTGTCGCCGGGCGTCTTCCGGCCGATCGGCGACGACACGTACACCCACGTGGTCATGCCCGTCCGGACCACCTCCTAGGAGGCGCCCGGACACCGGCCAGCTCGTCGGTGATCCCGGGCTCGAACCCCTGCTCGAACGACTGCTCCTGACCGACCTGCGGGGCTATCACGCCCTCGAGCTGGAGCTGGGTCCCGGCCCCCACCTGCTCCACGGGCCGAATGCCGCCGGCAAGACCAGCCTGCTCGAGGCGATCGTGCTGCTGTCCTCGGGCCGGTCGCACCGCACGCCCACCGACGCCGAGATGATTCGCTGGGGCGCAGGCCTGGCCCGGGTCGAGGGCGTCGTCGACGGTGGTACGGCCGCCGGCGGCGCGACGCTCGAGGTCGCCCTGCTCCGCGAGGGCAGCGGTGGCCAGCGCAAGCGGATCCGGGTCAACGGCGTGCCGCGCCGGTCGACCAGCCTGGGCGGCACCCTGCGGGTCGTCCTCTTCGCGCCGGAGGAGATGCTCCTGATCGCCGGCTCGCCGGGCCTCCGCCGGGCGGCCCTCGACTCGCTGTCCGGCGGCCGGTCGCCGGCCTATGTGGCCGACCTGGCGACGTACGGCCGGGCGCTCCAGCAACGCAACAGCCTGCTCCGGGCGATCCGCGAGGAGCAGGCCAGCCGCGACCAGCTCCGCTTCTGGGACGGCGCCCTGCTCGATGCCGGCGCGGCCGTGGTGACCGCCCGCCTCGCGCTCCTCGAGGCGATCGCCGCGCCGCTCGACGCCGCCCACCGCGAGATCGCGCCCGAAGAGGGCCGCCTGACCCTGCGCTACGAGACGAACGCGCCGGCCAATCCAGGCGAGTCGATCCGCGCCGCGCTGGCCCGCCGCCTCGCCGAGACCGCCGAGAAAGAGGTCTGGAACGGCTCGACGCTGATCGGCCCACATCGCGACGACCTGGTCTTCGAGCTCGACCAGGGCGGCACGATCCGGGACCTGGCCGGCTTCGCCTCCCGGGGCCAGCAGCGGACCGCGATCCTGGCCCTCAAGCTGGCTGAGCTCGACCTGCTCACGGCCCTCGACGGCCGGCCACCCCTGCTCCTCCTCGACGACGTGTTCAGCGAGCTCGATCCCGACCGCCGGTCACACCTCGTCCGGCGGATCGCCGCGCTGCCCCAGGCCCTGATCACGACCACGACCCTGGATGACCTCGATCCCGCCCTGCGAGCCCACGCCACGAGCTGGGCCGTCGAGAGCGGGCCCGACGGCGCCCGCCTTGGGCCCCGGTCGGGGGCCGAGCCGGGGGCGAGCCCGCGATGACCGACGAGCGTGGCTCAGGCCGCAGCCGGCGCCGGCCGATGGAGCGAATCGGCGAGCTGATCCCGGAGGCCGCCCGGCGGCTGGGGCTCGAGGACGAGCTCCGCCTGGCCCGTGCCGGCGCGACCTGGGCGGCCCTGGTCGCCGAACGGGTGCCGCCGGCGGCGGGCGCCTGCCGCCTGCTCCGGGTGGACGGCGGGATCCTGCTGATCGAGGCCGACGCGCCGATCGTCGGCCAGGAGCTGCGCCTGCGGTCCACCGAGCTGCTGGCGGCATTCCGGGTCGCCCCCGGTGGCTTTCCGGCCGGCGGGCTGAGAGTCGTGGTTCGCCGCGTATAATCCGCCCCACCTGCCAGCCGCCTCGGGGGGTTGAGCCCAGACGGGCCGATCTCCCGGACGCCCTCTGATCGAGTTGCCTGACCACTGAGGCCCGCATGGCCGTTCGGCTCCAGATGAAGCTCGGCTACGCGGCCGACGCGGCGCACCTCCCCGGCTCGCCTGATGCGATCCTGTCCGAGGAGCCCACGATCGGCAGCGTCGTCCGTTCCAAGGGCAGCCTGTACCTGATCGTCACCGCCCGAACCGGCGGGCCGAAGGTCGGTGAGGCGACCCGGATGGTCGCCGACGCGATCCGCGACGCCTACTACTACGACGAGTCGGCGGGCATCGTGGTCTGCCTCGAGAAGGCGATCCGGGCGGCCAACAAGCGGATCCTCCACCAGCGCGATCGGCTGGGCGGCGACAAGGCCGACGAGTCGAACGGCCCCCTGGGCGTCGGCCTGGCCGTCGTCCGCGGCAACGAGCTGTACGTGGTGACCGTCGGTCCCGCGGAGGCCTTCCTGGTCCGCCAGGCCCGCCTGTCGACCCTGCCCGATCCGAACCGGGCTCGGGGCCTGCCCTCCAACGACCTCGAGCCGAGCGTCTGGCGGGGCGAGATCAATGTCGGCGATTCGCTCGTGCTGGCATCCGAGAACTTGGTCGCCAAGCTGGGCCCCGACGGGCTGAAGGACGCCATCCTCACGCTCCACCCGCAGTCCGCGATGGAGCAGGTCCACGCCCGCTTCTCAGCCGCCGGGGGCACGGGCAGCGACGCTGCGATCGCGATCGAGGCGACCGAGGTCTCGGTCACCTCACGCCAGCGTCGACTGGTCCCCGTCCAGGCTCCCGAACCGCTGGCCGGCACCCCGGATCGCTCGCCGATCCCGCTCGCCGACAGCGTCTCGGACGCGGCCAGCTCGATCCAGGAGACGGCCGGCCGGGCGACCGCGGCCGCCGGTGGTGCCGTCGGCCGCGGCTTCGGTTCGATCCTCGACCGCTTGCCCCGCCGCCGCCAGGGCCAGCGCACCGTCACGCCCGCCTCCAGCCGGCTCGAGACCCAGCGCCGGGCCGCGATCGCCGTGCTGGCCTTCGTCGCCCTGGCCCTGGTCCTGGTCTTCGCCACATCGGTCGTCAGCTTCTTCAAGGCGACGCCCGGGACCTTGACCTCGATCACGGCCGCGCAGCATGCCTTCGAGGCCGCCCAGAGCGACCTGGACCAGGTCAACGGCAACGGCGTCGACCTGATCCTGAACGACCGGAACCGCGCCCAGCAGCTCCTGACTGATGCCTGGCAGCAGCTGGCGGCGGCGGAAGCCGCGGGGATCTCGACGTCGGTCACGGCGCCGCTCAGGGCCCAGGCCCGGACCGACCTCGACGAGTTCTACAAGATGCTCTCGGTTAACGAGGCCCAGGCATTCTCGTTCGGCAACGTCACCCCGCCGGTCGACCTCAAGTCGCTGATCCTGGGCCCCGACGGCGCGCCGTACGTCCTCGACGCCGCCTCCAAGTCGGTCTACCGGATCGACCTCAAGGGCAATCACGCGGTCGTCATCGCCCACCAGGGCGAGGTGGTCCAGGGAATCAAGATGGACGTGCCCCAGTTCATCGCCGACGGTGGCCCGGACCTCCTGATCCTGGACGCCAAGAATGTCCTGTGGCGTTGGCGCCCCGCCGATGCGACCGGCCGGGGCACGCTCGTCCGCTTGATCGTCCGGAACTCGTCGAGCTGGGGCAACGACATCCGGGGCATCGGCACGTTCCTGCGCAGCGCCAACCAGGGCCTCTACAACCTGTACGTGATCGACCCGTCGCAGCGCAACATCATGGTCTACACGCCGGCCCTCGACGGCAGCTTCCCCGCGGCCAGCATCGGCCGGCTGTCCACCGCCCAGGACGTGTCGACGGTCGACGCGATGCTGATCGACGGCGACATCTACGTCACCGAGGGCGGCGTCCTGAACCGGTTCGTGAACGGCGCCTCGCAGGGCTGGAAGCCGGGCGATCCTGGCGACGAGATCCTGCGGGCGGCGCCCAAGTACACCCTGCTGACCACGGATACCGCCCGCGACACCGGCCTGATCTACGCCTACGACCAGCCCAACGCCCGGATCATCGCGATCGACAAGGACTCGGGCAGCATCATCGAGCAGTACCAGCTGACCGGCAACGACCCGTCCTGGTCGGACCTCCGCGGCCTCGCGGTGATCCCCGGCACGGACGGCGGCCCGGCGACCATGTACTGGATCGACAAGACCCGGTTGATGACCTCGGTCCTGGTCGCCGTGCCGACCGCCAGCGCTTCGCCCTCGCCCTCGGTCGCACCCACGCCGAGCGCGAAGCCCACCCCCAAGCCGACGAAGAAGCCCACCCCCAAGCCGACCAAGCGGCACTGAGCAAGCGGCCCTGAGCCCGCGGGTGCGGGCCTACTCGGGCTTGGGGCCCTCGCGGCTCTCGGGGTCCGTGTCGAGCGAGTTGATGAAGTCGCGGAAGACCGCCAGGCGGGGATCCGTCGACTCCTCGCCCTCCTCGGATTCGCCGAGCGAGGCGACGACGGCCGCATCGGGACTCACCCCGGCCCGCTCGAGCACCGCCTCCGAGGCGAAGATCGGGACATTCGCCCGGACGGCCAGGGCAAGCGCATCCGACGGCCGCGAGTCGACCTCGTGGGTGATGCCGTTGGCCCGGATGAAGAGCCGGGCGTGGAACGTCTCCTCGGCCAGCGTCGCGATCACGACCCGCTCGATCGTCGCGCCCAGGTCCTCGAGGATCGTGCTGAACAGGTCATGGCTGAGCGGGCGCTCGGGCGAGACGCCCTGCAGCCGCATCGCGATCGCGTTCGCCTCCCAGGGCCCGATCCAGATCGGGAGGTAGCGCTCGCGCTCGACCTCCTTGAGGATCACCACGTGGTTGCTCGAGGGCATGTGGACCCGGACGCTCTCGACCACGACTTCGATCAGCTCGCCGGCCATGCCCGGATTATCCCACGGCCCACCCAGCCGCCCCGGTGCCGCCGCAGCAACGGCCTACCTGCTCGTTCCCCAGCCGGTTCGATGGCCGAGGCCGTTGACAGATGTCGAGATGAGGTGCCCGGGCCCGGGCTCGTGGGCCGGCCTAGTCGTCGCCCAGGATCGGCTCGCCCCGGCCGAGCGCCCGGCTGGGGTTGGCCCACAGCCGCAGGCGCAGGTTCCAGAAATCGCGCACCGCTCGGAAGATCACGGTCGGCCGGGCGCCCGTCGGCGAGCCGACGGTCCGGGCGTAGTGGGGCACGCCCACCTCGACCACCGAGCGCCCTGCCGCCCGGAGCTTGATCAGCAGCTCGGCCGAGAAGAAGGCGCCGCCCGATTCGACCCGCAGGCCCACGAGGGCCGAGCGGCGGAACAGCTTGCAGGCGCAGTCGACGTCGGTCACCCGCAGGCCGAACAGGAGCCGGTTGGCCAGGCGATACGACTTGGCATACACGGTCCGGATCACCGGATCGGCCCGCCGGATCCGGAAGCCGACGACGACATCGGGCTGATCCGGCTCGGCGATCCGGGCGGTCAGCCGGCCGAGGTCGGACACCGCGAACTGGCGGTCACCGTCGGTGAAGCCGACCCAGTCGAAGCGGGCGACGCGGAAGCCCGAGCGGAGGGCGGCGCCGTAGCCCAGGTTGGTCGGGTGATGGACCGTCCGCACGATCAGGGGATTGGCACTGGCCAGGGCATCGGCCAGGGCGCCCGTCCGGTCGGTCGAGCCGTCGTCCACGATGATGATCTCGAAGCGTTCGGCGAGGGCCGGCAGGGCGGCCAGCGCGTCGCCGACCAGGGCCTCGACATTGCCCTCCTCGTTGTGGGCCGGGAAGAAGTACGACAGCTCGGGCAGGCGCGCCGGTGGTTCACCTGCCGGGGCTCCGCCGGGGGAGCTCGTCGGCTCGGCCAGCGCGGTCATGGCGTCGCTCCGATCCGGCCGGTGACCTCATAGATGGGCTGGCCGGGATCGGACGTGTCGATCAGGGCCAGGCTGTAGCTGGCCTTGAGCGGCGCAAGGTCGGCCGGCAGGCGGATGAGGTAGACGGGGCGCTTGCCCAGGTTGCTGTCGATCACGTCCGAAACGCTACCCAGTCCTTCGTCGAGCCGGGTCCGATCGTCCACGATCCAGACGCCCGGGATCTTGCCTTCGATGTCCTGTGCGTACCATAGCGGCGTGGAATAACTCCACCAGCTGATCACCACAGCGTGGGGGTCCAGCTTGGGCAGCACGGCGGCCAGCCAGTTCGTGGCGATAAGGTCGGCGCTGCGATCGACGGCCACCGACCGGCCGGGCAGGGCCAGGGCCGTCGGCACGAGCAGGGCGGCGGCCAGGACCACCTCGAGGATGATGCTGGTCCGCTCGCGCACGCCGTCGACGACCGTCGCGCCGAGGGACCACAGGGTCGAGCCGCTCGGGGCACGATCGGCCAGCCGCTCGAGGACGGTCACGACCTCGGCCGCGAGGATCGCCAACCAGCTGATCGCGATCAGCGCCGGCCCCAGGAAGTAGCGCCAGATCTCGGCGTTGGTGTACGACTCGGCGAACCAGCAGGTGAGCACCAGGCTGGGGATCGTCAGGAGCGCGTAGCGCGGGTAGCGGACGACCGTCACCAGCAGGGCGACCGGGACCAGCCAGGCGAGTGGCCCGAACTGGGCGCCGGCCAAGGCCGCCAGGTCGCCCAGCTTGCCGCCCAGGTCGGCCAGCGGCCCGCTGATGCTGCCCGCGAACTGGGCACCCAGGGCGACGTACAGGAACCCCGACAGGGTATTGGGCTGGCCGTAGACGATCGGCGCCCGGAAGATCCCGGCCCGCAACGGCAGCTCCAGGTAGAGCAGGGCGGTGGTCAGCAGCGCCGCGGCGATGCAGCCGGCGAAGAAGCGCCGCCGGCCGAGGATGCCCGGCTCGACGACCAGGACGTACAGGGCGATCCCCGGGCCGTACAGCAGGGTCAGGCTGTGGTTGGCGAGGGCGATCCCGAAGACGACCGCGGCGACCACCAGGCTGCGGTCGGCCCGGTGGTCGAGGCCGTCCCGGCCGGTCGCGGCCCGGCGGCGCTCCCAGTCGACGAGCAGGGCCAGCAGGATCGCGACGAGGGCCAGGTGCAGGGCGTGGACGTCGGCCGTGGTGGCGATCTGCCAGGCGATCGGCGTCGTGGCCAGGAGCAGGCCGGCTCCAAGGCCCACGCAGCGCCGGTCGGTCAGCCGGGTCACCAGGGCGACGGTCGCCCCCGCGGCCAGGCCGCCCAGGATCGCCGACAGGAGGTTCATCCGGTAGGCCGGGTCGCCGAACGGCTGGAGGACGACCGAGGCGAACCAGCCCAGGATCACCCAGGCCGGGAAGCCGCTCGGGTGGCCGGTGCCCAGCAGCGGGCCGACGGTCTGGAGCTCGCCGGTATCCCACAGGTCGAGCCCGGGCAGCAGCGTGCGCCAGGCCAGGAAGAAGGCGAAGCCGGCCGCCACGGCCGCCGGCCACCAGGCCCGGACGAGGGCCGCCGTCCGGCCGGCCGCGGAGCCCCGTCCGCTCAGCACCGGCCGGCCTCTCGGCTCACCAGCCCAGGAGGTGACCCCAGATCACCCCCCACAGGTTGACCGCGATCGACACGCCGATCAGGGCATAGCCGATGCCCCGTCGCCGGGTGGCCTGGAGCGCGATGGCCACCAGGACCAGGGCGAACGGCGCGAAGTCGTTGCTGAAGCGGTAGCCGAACTGGACCCAGCCCTGGCTGAAGTGCATCAGGTTGACCGTGGCGATCGCGACCACCGCGATCACGCAGCCTGTCACCAGCCGGTCGATCCCCCACCAGCGCAGGGACAGGAAGCCGAGCAGCCAGGCGGGGCTGGTCAGGAACAGGCTCATCCCCACGTCGCGCGGGGCGATCACCGGGCAGGTCGCGTTGAACAGGCCGCGCGCGGCGGGGTCGGTGCACGGCGGAAGGATATCGGGCGGCCCGGCGACCATCAGGGGCAGGTTCTGGATCAGGTAGCGGGGATCCTCGATCGCCCAGCCGAGGTGGTAGTTGAGCTGTGGGTAGGCGCCCGTCTCGAGGCCGTACAGGTAGTCGTAGACGGGGGTCATCAGGTGGCCTGTGGTGACCAGGTTGTAGGCCAGGAAGATGCCCACCGGAATGGCCGTCCCGAGGCCGGCGGCGATCGCCCGCCGGGGCCAGGAACCGCCACCGCCCACGAGCACGAAGAACGGCGCCCCGAAGATCACCGTCAGGCGCGCGGTGCAGGCCAGGCCGAACAGCAGGCCGGCCAGGAACTGGCGCGGGTCGAGGCCCAGGAACCGAGGGGCAGGGACCAGCGTCAGGGGATTCGTGTCATTGTCGTCGCCGCTGGCTGCCCGCGGATCTGCGTCGAGGGCGATCGAGATCGCCGCCAGGGTGAATCCGACGGCCACGACATGGGCCAGGAACCAGGTCGAGCCAAGCTCGGCGGCGTACCACAGGACGGTGCCCAGGCCGAGGAAGATCGTGGTCGCGATCCTGACCCGCCGGTCGAGCGGCAGCCGGCCCAGCATCCAGAACGCGAGGGCAACGTCGATCGCGCCGATGAACGTGGCGATCAGCTGGGCGTTGGTGGTCAGCCCGAAGACGGCGACGAACGGCAGCAGAATCAGCGCCGGCAGGGGCGGGAAGGGGATCAGGCCGCGCCCCGTCGCATTGCCTGCGGCATCGAGAATGGGCTGGACGTCCTGGAAGTAGTCGTTGCCCGGCGAGGTTGCCGTGGCCGTGACCGGGAAGCGGATCCCGGCCTGGCCCTCGAGCCAGGCCGACGCCTGCCACACGAAGTGGTTGTAGAAATTCACCCGGTCGAGGTTGCTGACGATGTAGATCGCCAGGATCACCGCGAAGATCAACAGCCCGGTCCAGACCGTCGCCCGGCTCGACGGCGCTTCCATCGGCTCGGCGCTAGTGGCAGCGGTCGTCACAGGACCTTGTGCTATCCTCCGCTCCACCTCAGCGCTCGTGCAGGAGGCCAACGACGTTGGCAGGCCCCGCGATGGGTGCGTCCGATCGGGGCCCGAGTGTGACGCAGCGGTCGTTCGGGGCCGCCCGCGGATTGCTCGCGATCCTCATTGTCGGGCTCGCCTTCCGCCTCATCATCGCATACGTCCTCCTCCCGGGCTCCGGCTTCGGCGTGGACCGCGCCTCGTTCATCGCCTGGGCGAGCGACCTCGCGGCGCACGGACCAAGCGGCTTCTACGGCCGCGTTTCGTTCATCGATTACACCCCCGGCTACCTCTATGTCCTGTGGCTGGTGGGCGTCGTCGGGAGCTGGCTGGGCGGGATCGGCGACCTGATCAAGCTGCCCGCGATCCTGGCCGACGTCGCCGTCGGCTACCTGATCCACCAGCTCGTGCTCGAGCTCGGCGGCTCACGCCGGGCGGCGCTCCTTGGCGCGCTCCTGTTCGTGGTCAACCCGGTGACCTGGTTCGACAGCTCCGTCTGGGGCCAGGTCGACTCGTTTGGCCTGATCTTCGTGTTGCTCGGACTGCGCGAGCTGTGGCGTGACCACCCGGAGCGGGCAGCGATCCTGGCCACGATCGCCGCCGTGATCAAGCCCCAGCTCGGAATCCTGATTCCGATCGTGGTCGCCGTCCTGCTCAAGCGCTACCTCATCGACCGGCACGGCCGGAACCCGATCCGGCTGGTGACCAGCGGGCTGCTCGCCCTGGGTACGGCGGCGGTCCTGTCGGCGCCGTTCGGGCTGTCGGTGATCGACCTCCTCGTCCAGGTTGGCAAGACGGCCGCAGGCTACCCATACATCACGGTCAACGCCTACAACCCCTGGGCCCTGATCGAGCAGGCGGGCGGCGGCCTGGCGGTCGCCGGGACGTGGCTGCCCGATATCGCCAACTCGACGGCACCCGGCACACCGGTGACGATCCTGGGCATCCCGGCCCTGTTCATCGGCACGGGCTTGCTGATCGCGGTGATCCTGCTGGTCAGCGCGGTGGTCGCCCGGCGTGATGATCGGCGCACGGTGCTGATCGGGCTGACGATCCTGGCGATCGCCTTCTTCGTGGTCCCGACCCGGGTCCACGAGCGCTACCTGTTCCCGTTCTTCGCCCTCGGCGCGATCCTGGCCGCGACCTCGTTCCGCTGGCGGCTGGCCTACTTTGTGCTGGCCCTGGCCAACTTCGCCAACCTGTACGCGGTCCTGACCACGCCCTTCTACCAGAACCCGGGGATCAGCGACTGGCTGGGCCTGGGCGAGACGTTCCGCTCGCAGGCCGGGGTCACGATCGCGGCCCTGGCCCACCTGGCGATCGGACTGTGGGCGCTGACCGAGCTGCGGCGGGGCGCCCAGGTCCGGCTCGACGCCGAAGTCGCCGCGGTCGCCGCCGAGGAGCCGTCCGAACGGCCGCCCGACCGAGCCGCAGCCGAACCGGCCGACGAGGTGCCTTCGCCCGACGATCAGCTGCTGCCGAGCCCCGCGTTTGCCCGTCATGAGCGGCCGCTCCCGGCTGGGCTGGCTGGAGCCTGGGCCCCACCGGGCGCCGGCCTGGCCGCCGCGGCCGCCTCGCCCGCGGCCAGCGCGGCGGCCGGTCC
>DATGGC010000077.1:0-15100 GCA_035308745.1 Candidatus Limnocylindrales bacterium
GAACCGGTTGCGGCCGAGCCGGCGGCGCCCCGTCGCCGAGCCCCGGCCAGGTCGGCCGCGACGTCCGCCGCGACGTCCGCCGCCACGTCCGCCGCCAAGCCCCCGGGCTCGGGCACACCGGCCACCGAGGCGGTCGCAAGCGAAGCGGCTCCGGCGCCCAAGCGACGCACGGCCAAGCCGTCAGCGTCCCCGGCCGAGCCGGTCGCCGACGCGGCAGCAGCGCCGAAGCGCCGCTCGACCCGAAAGGTTGCCGAGTAGCGCGATCGGCCCAGGCAGTCCGGCGATGACCGCCAACCATGGCCAGTGGATCACCCGGGCCGGGCCCGGAACGCTGGCCGCGGCGGCGGCCCTGGTCGGTGATGCCGCGCCCCACGCCATCCTGATCGTCGGTCCATCGGGCGTCGGCAAGACGACCCTGGCCGACGACCTCGCGGCCGGCCTGCTGTGCCTCGCCCCGGACCCGGCCGACCGGCCCTGCCGTGCCTGCCGGGGCTGCCGGCTGGTCGCCGGCGGCAACCACCCCGACGTCCACCGGCTCAGTCCGGAGGGACCGGGCGGCCAGGTCCTGATCGGCGATTCGGGCCGGCCGGCGAGCCGCGGCGTGCGCAACCTGGTCGCGGAGCTGGCCTACCTGCCGGTCGAGGGTGGCCACCGGGTGGCGATCGTCGAGCACGCCGAGCGGATGAACGAGGACGCCCAGAACGCCCTCCTCAAGACGCTCGAAGAGCCGCCGCCCAGGACCACGATCATCCTGTGCGCGGATGAGGAGGATCGGCTCCTGCCCACGGTCCGCTCGCGCTGCGTCCGGCTGCGCCTGGCGCCCCTCGGCGGCCGCGGGATCGAGGAGCTGCTCGTCGAGCGGGGGATCAGCGACGCGCCGACCGCGGCCCGCCTTGCCCGGATCGCTGCCGGGCGCCCGGGCCTGGCCATTGCCTACGCCCGGCTGCCCGAGGCGATCACGATCCACGACGAGATTGCCCGAACCCTGCTCGACCTGGTCGGGGCCTCGACCGCGGCCCGCCTGGTGGCCGGTCGCGAGCTGATCGATCGGTCGGCCGCCCTCGAAGCGGCCCTCCGACCGGTGGTCGTGGCCGTTCGACCCGCGGCCCGCCTGCCCCGCGGCGCCTCACGGGCCGCCGCGGTCGCTGCGCCGGCTGACGAGGCCGAACCCGGGACCGATCAGCCGGCCGCCGGCAAGCGCTCCCCGGCCGAGCGGCGGCGGGCCGTCCTGGGCCTGGTCGACATCTGGCGCGAGCTGGCCCTCGACCTGGCGATTGCCGGGCTGGGCGGGCGCCACGAGCTGCGCGACCCGGCCCTGCTCGAGGAGCTGGTCACGGCCGCGGGCCGAGTCCAGCCCGGCGCGATCGGCCGCTTCCTCGGCCAGCTCGATCATGTCGCCGAGCTGGTCGAGGGCAACACCGGGCCGGAGCTGGCGATCGACGTGCTGGTCCTGGGCTGGCCCCGCGCCACCGCGGCCGCCTGAGCGGCCCGGTCCGATGACATCGGAGGCGGCCGCCGCTCGCCTCGAGGCCACGATCCGCGGGCGCGTCCAGGGTGTCGGCTTCCGATTCTTCGTCGCCCAGAGGGCCGAGGCGCTGGGCCTGACCGGTTGGGTCAAGAACGAGCCGGACGGCGCGGTCCACTGCCTGGCCGAAGGTCAACGGCTGGACCTCGAGGCGCTCCTCGCCGCGCTCCAGCTCGGGCCGTCGGGCGCGCGGGTGGAGTCGGTCAGCCCCAGCTGGTCGGCCGCCACCGGCTCGTTCGACCGATTCGCCATCGTCAGCGGCTGGACCTCCGGGGACTGATCGGCCGAGCGCCAAGCTCGCCGTCGCCTCTGCCAAAACTCGACTCTTCGCGGTCGTATGGTCGCAACTCGACCTCCCGGCGGCCGCCGCGGGGCCCCGGGGCGCGAGCTCAAGCGCAAGTCGGGGCTGGAACAGTCCCTCGAAGGCGCTCCGGCGGCTCCGACCGACCATAAGCGCGGCTCTTCTCGTGTTTTGGCGAGAACGTGGACCAAACCGCGCGAGCACGGGACCCGAACCCGGGACGCGCCACGCCGTCGGGGCCGGCACCCCGTCGGGGCCCGGCACGCAATCGGGGCCTCGGCCCGGCACGGGGCGTGGGTCAGGCAGGGCCGCTCATCAGGCGGCACCCAGTCGGGGCCTCGGCCCGGCACGGGCCGTGGGTCAGGGCAGGCCGCTGATCAGGCCGCCATCGACGGCGGTGAATGTGCCGGTCTGGTAGCTCGCCAGGTCCGAGGCGAGGTAGGCGACCAGGGAGGCGAGCTCCTCAGGGCGGCCGTAGCGGCCGGCCGGGATCGTGGCCAGGTGGCCAGCCTTGATCTCGTCGAGCGACTGCCCGGTCAGCTCGGATCGGGTCTTGTCCAGGCTGTCGATCCGGGGCGTGCTCAGCCGCCCGGGCAGGACGCCATTGATCGTCACGCCATCGGCGGCCACGACCCGGGCGGCGGTCTTGAGCCATGCGGCGAGGGCTCCCCGGCCGGCATTCGAGTAGACCAGGTCCGAGATCGGCTGGCGGACACCGGACGACAGGATCCCCACGATCCGGCCCCAGCCCGCCGCACGCATCGCGGGCAGGAGGGCCGTGGCCATCTCGATCGGGGTGGTGGCCAGCAGCTGGAACGCGCGGGTCCAACCGGCGGCATCGGTCTTGGTGGGGTCCGTGGCGGGCGGCCCACCGGCATTCAGCACGAGGATGTCCACCCGGCCGAGGGCCGCTGTTGCCTCGGTGGCGATGCGTGCCCCCGCGCCCGGCTCGGCCGCGTCGCCGGACAGGGTCAGGACCTCCACACCGTGGCGGCGCTGAATGTCAGCGGCGACGGCGGCCAGGCCATCCGCGCCGCGCGACCAGATCGCCACCCGGCAGCCCTCGGACGCGAGTCGTTCTGCCGTCGCCCGGCCGAGCCCCGACGAGCCGCCCCCAACGAGCGCCGTCCGGCCCTTGATCCCGAGGTCCATGCCACCCTCCAACGTTCGTGCGCAGGCAGCATCGTGACACGGACGCACCGGACCGCGCTCCCGCGTGGGCCCAATGGCGACCTGGGCCCGGACCAGTCGGCCATTGGCAAGCCACGCCTCGGGACGGACCCTGATCGTGATGGAATCGCGCTCGAACCTGGCCGCCGACCTCCCGGTCCTCTATCGGGCCGCCCTCGACGCGGTCGACGTCCTGAGCCAGTTCGGCCGCCGGCAGGAGGCGACCAAGCTTCGCGACCGGGCGATCCGGGCCTACAGCCGGGCCTGGGACGAGGCCTGCCGGCGCGACCTCGAGGACGTCCAGGGCAAGGCCGTGGCCGCCAGCGCGGTCGAGGCCACTCGCAGCGGCCGGCCCCTGCCCGGAGCCCTCTAGGCGACGCACGGGCGACCGGCCCCGGACCGCGGCGGCCGCCTGACGACGCATTCCAGTACGCTCCGGAGATGGACTCCACCACGATCGCCGGCCTGCTCGGCGCGGCGATCGACGCCGAGGACGCCCTGGCCGAGCTCGGCGAATCGATCGAGGACGAATGGTCGTACGTCAACGACCTGCGCCAGGCGTGGACCGACCGGCTGGCCGAGGTGGCCGACGGACCGGGCGGTGATCGGACTCCGGACCCAGCCGTCGTCGAAGCGATCCAGCTGGCGATCGACGAGGCGGGCCTGATTCGGGATCCGCATCGGGCGATCGACTGGCTGTCGACCCTGCCCCAGGTCGTCCTGCTGGCCGTCGGCGCGGCAATCTGACGATGCGCTTCCAGGACGCGGCCCGGGACGGCCGGGCCATCGTGTATGCCGCCATCCAGGCCGATCCGCTGGTCGCCCGTTGCGCCGAGCTGCTCAGCCAGGCATCGCTCGGCGAGCGGATCCTGGCCCGGGCGGTGATGAACGGCGAATCGCCCGACCCGGATCGCTGGCGGCGCACGTTTCCGTCCCTGTTCGGCCCGGAATCGAGCGCGGACCCGGCGCGAGCCGAGGCGATCCTGGCGGCCTCGCTGGCGGTGGCCGATCGGGGCGACCAGGTCCGCAACCAGGTCCGCGGGGCGATCGTCGAGGAGCTCACGGCCCGCCTCCTGGCCCGGCGCGTCGGACCGGCAGCGGTCCGGCGCGAGCGCCGCATCCTGTTCGACGGAGTGCCGGCCGAGATCCATCCCTACGACGTGACCGTCGAGACGGCCGGCGCCGCCGAGGCGTTCGACTGCAAGTGGGGCGCCCGGGGGATCAACGCCGACGTGCTCCACCAGCTGGACGACGCCCGCAGCCATGCCCGCGACGAGGACGAATTGCTCGCGGTGGCGCTGGTGCTCTTCGATGCCGAGCGATCCTGCCGCGTCCGGCTCGACGCCCAGACGGCACCCCACGAGGCGACCCGCCTGGTCGCGTTCGAGCAGCTCGACCAGCTGGCGACGCGTGGGCCGGGCGGGCGATGAGCGACGCGCCGATCCACGATCCGGCGAACGATCGCTATGCGCCGCCGAGCGAGACCGAGCGGCGTTCGAGCTCGACCTATCGGGTCCGCTTCGACGAAGCGGGCCCGGACGGGATCGCCCGCGCCTCGGCCTACCTGCGCTATGCCCAGGACCTCGCCTGGCTCCACTCGGAACGGCGCGGCTTCGGCCGGGAGTGGTACCAGGAACGGGGCCTGGCCTGGGTCGTCCGGGCCGTCGACCTGACGATCGAGGCCGCCCTGCCGACCGGCGTGAGCATGGTCGCCACGACCGAGGTGATCGGCGGCCGACGGGTGATGGCCCGCCGCCGGTGCGACCTGCGGACCGAGGCCGAACGAGTGCCGGTCGCGACGGTCCTGACCGACTGGGTGATGACCACCACGGCCGGCGTCCCGACCCGGGTGCCCGACGCCTTCCCGATCGCCTTCGGCGTCCCCCTCCAGGGCTTCGAGCCGACCCGGGTCGATCCCGGTCCGCCGCCGGCGGACGCCCTGCGGCGCGCGTTCGACGTCCGGCTGCACGAGCTCGACCCGATGGGTCATGTCAACAACGCGGTCTACCTCGACTGGCTGGACGAAGCCGTCGACCTCGTCGAGCCGGCCGCCATTCGGGCGATTCCGCGCCGGTACCGGCTCGAATACCGGGCCGCCGCCGCGCCCGGCGCGACGCTCACCGGACGGGCATGGCGGAGCGACGGCAGCTGGATCTACCGGCTCGACGATGCTGCCGGCCGGCTGTGCCTGGGCGGCCGGCTCGACCTCTCCGGCGGAGGCTGAGGGCGGCCGATCCCGGACCGTGCTCGGGCCCTGGCGCCTGCCGTCAACGGGGCCCGGTGATCAGTCGCACCAGGTACCCGCCAGCACTCCAACAGACCCCAGCGCGGGCAGTACTTCCGACCCCCGATCCGGCAGGACGTGCATCGCTGCACCGGCCTCCGCGAGGCAGGTCCCGGTTTGGCCGAGGACCCGCACTGGACTATCTGCCCATACCGGACCGGGACCCCCGCGGCCAATGTTCGGGGCAGATCAAACCCCCGATCGAGAGCCCTAATCCAGGGGCCGAGGGTGGCGGAATCGAAGGGACAACCCGGCCATGGCGCTTTCGCCCGGCACCGAGCTCCTGCTCGCCGCGCTGGTCGTCGCGTTCATCGGGGCAGTCCTCGGGAGCGTCGGGTTCACGGCTACGATCGGCCGTCGCCAGCTCCATCGGATCACGGCCATCACCGAGGCGCTGGCCGGCGCGACCGACCCCGCCGACGTCGTCCAGACCGACGGCCTCGACGACCCCAAGCTGCGGGCCGCCTTCGGCCGCCTGGCCTCGCGGGTCTCGGAAGCCTGGACCCTGGCGACCGTCGATCCCCTGACCGGCGTCCTCAACCGCCAGGCGCTGATCGGCCGGATCGAGGCCGAGCTGGACCGGGCCAGCCGCTACGGCCGGCCGCTGTCCCTCGTGCTCGTCGACCTTGACCACTTCAAGCGGGTCAACGACGCCCACGGCCACTCGGCCGGCGACACGGTCCTGCGCGAGTTCGCGTTGGTGCTCCAGGCGAACGTCCGGGGCGTCGACATCGTCGGCCGCTACGGCGGAGAGGAATTCATGCTGGTCCTGCCCGAGACCGATGCCGACGCCGCGGCCACGATGGCCGAGAAGCTGCGCCGGGTGGTGGCTGGCCGCGAGATCCGGCTCGAGGACGGCAACGTCCTGACGATCACCCTCAGCGCCGGCGTCGCCGGCGGACTGGGACCCCACATGCAGCTCGAGGCCCTGATCAACGACGCCGATGCGGCGCTCTACTCGGCCAAGGCCCTCGGCCGGGACCAGGTCTATGTCTTCCACGAGCTGGCCGACGGTGACCTGATCCGCCGGGCGGCGATCGCGCCGCAGGCCCGCCAGCGCGCCGTGGACGTCGGTCGGGCGGCGATGCGTGCCGCCACGGCGACCCTCCAGGCCGCCCTCGAAGAGCGCAACGGCTGGACCGGCAAGCCCTCGAACATGATCGCCGAGATGTCGGCCATGCTGGCCCAGGCACTCGACCTGCCGCCCGGCGAGATCGAGCGGGTCCATACCGCCAGCCTGCTCCATGACCTGGGCAAGCTGGCCATCCCGGACGACATCCTGGACAACCCGGGCGAGCTCAGCGACCGCGAATGGCGCGTCGTCTCGGAGCATCCCAAGATCGGCCAGGTCGTCCTGGAGCAGGCCGGCGCCTTGCGTGACGCGGCCACGATCGTCCTCCACCACCACGAGTGGTTCGACGGACGCGGCTATCCCCACGGGCTGGCGGGCCGGGAGATCCCGGTCGGCGCGCGGATCGTGGCCATCGCCGACGCCTACGAGGCGATGGTCGCCGGCCGGCCGTACCGCAGCGCCGTGGCCCACCAGGCCGCCCTGGCCGAGCTCCGCCGCCACGCCGGGATCCAGTTCGACCCCGAGCTGGTCGAGCTCTTTGCCAACCTGTTCGCCGACGGCGTGCCCTGGGCACCGTCCGAGGATGGTCGCGCCCATCTGCACGAGGGCTTCGACCCCGAGCTGGATCTGCTGGCCGACCACCGCCACCACGGGGTGATCCACGACGCCGTCCATGCCCGTCGCCGGGGCGAGATCAGCCAGCCGGTGCGGCGCTCGCGGCCCGCCGGGACCCCACCCTCGAAGGCGATCTGACGATGCGCATCGTCTGCACCGAGTGCGGCTCGCCCCTGGTCGAACGACGCGACCGGCGGACCGGCCTGCCCTATCCCGGCTGCGAGCGGGACCCCAGCCACGGCCGCCCGGCCGTGCTCCGGGTCCAGGCCCGCGAGCACAGTCCGAGCAAGGGTCGCTGGTGGCGAGCCGCCCGGCGGGCCCTGGGGACCTTCACCAGCTGACGTTCCCATCGGGGACAATGCCGGCTGTGAGCCAGTACGTCGGCGCGCTCGACCAGGGCACGAGCAGCACCCGCTTCGTGGTCTTCGACGAGGCCGGCCGGCCGATCGCGATCGACCAGCGCGAGCATCGCCAGATCTACCCGGAGGCCGGCTGGGTCGAGCACGATCCGCTCGAGATCCTCGAGCGCTGCAACCAGGTCATTGCCGGCGCCGTCGCCAAGGCGGGCATCGCGGCCCGCGACCTGGCCGCCGTGGGGATCACCAACCAGCGCGAGACGACCGTCGTCTGGGAGCGCTCGACGGGCCGGCCGATCCATAACGCGCTCGTCTGGCAGGACACCCGGACGGCGGCGATCGTGGCCGAGCTGGCCGTTGCGGGCGGACCGGATCGCTTCCGGGCCTCGAGCGGCCTGCCCCTGGCGACCTACTTCTCGGGTCCCAAGGTCCGCTGGCTCCTCGACCATGTCGAGGGCGCCCAGCAACGGGCGGAAGCCGGCGACCTGCTCTTCGGCACGATCGACAGCTGGCTGATCTGGCACCTGACGGGCGGCCCGCAGGGCGGCGTCCACGTGACCGACGTGACCAACGCCAGCCGAACGCTGCTGATGAACCTGGCGTCGCTCGAGTGGGACGCCGGGGTGCTCGCCGCATTGGGGATCCCGGCGGCGATGCTGCCCCGGATCGCGTCGTCGAGCGAGGTCTACGGCAGCGCGACCGGCCCCCTGGCCGGCGTCCCGATCGCGGGCGACCTGGGTGACCAGCAAGCGGCCCTGTTCGGCCAGACCTGCTTCGCGGCCGGCGAGGCCAAGAACACCTACGGCACGGGCTGCTTCATGCTCCTCAACACCGGGCTCAGGCCGGTGCCTTCGAGCAGCGGCCTGCTGACCACCCTGGCCTACCGGCTGCCCGGGCAGCCACCGGTCTACGCCCTCGAAGGCTCGATCGCGGTCGCCGGCGCACTCGTCCGCTGGCTGCGCGACAACCTCGGCCTGATCGCCGCCTCGGACGAGATCGAGCCGCTCGCCCGGACCGTCGCCGATAACGGCGGGGTGACCATCGTGCCGGCCTTCTCGGGCCTCTTTGCGCCCTATTGGCGGAGCGAGGCACGGGGCGTGATCGTCGGGCTGACGGCGTTCGTCAATCGCGGCCACATCGCCCGAGCAGCCCTCGAGGCAACCGCCTGGCAGACCCGCGAGGTGCTCGACGCGATGAACCGCGACGCGGGTGTCGAGCTGCGCGAGCTCAAGGTGGACGGCGGCATGGTTCGCAATGAGCTCCTGATGCAGTTCCAGGCGGACGTCCTGGGCGTCCCGGTGATCCGGCCCGAGGTGATCGAGACGACCGCTCTCGGTGCCGCCTACGCGGCGGGCCTGGCCGTCGGCGTGTGGCCGACCCTCGACGACCTGCGCGGCAACTGGCACGCTGACCGGGCGTGGACGCCGCAGCTCGATCCGGCGGCCCGAGCGGCCGCCTATCACTGGTGGCAGAAGGCGGTCGGGCGGACGTTCGATTGGCTCGAGCCCTGAGGCCGGTTCGGGCGGCCCGGGTGGGGCATGATGGGCCGGATGAGCGCTCCATCCGGGTTGCCGCGCAGCGTTGATGTCCTGATCGTCGGTGGCGGTGCCACCGGCGCCGGCCTGCTGCGCGACCTGGCCCGGCGCGGCCTGACGGCGCTCCTCGTCGACATGGGCGACCTGGCCAGCGGCACGAGCGGCCGCTACCACGGCCTGCTCCACTCCGGCGCCCGCTACATCGCCCGCGATCCGCAGGCCGCTCGGGAATGCATCGTCGAGAACGCCGTCGTCCGGCGCATCGCGCCGGCCTGCATCGAGGACACCGGCGGCGTGTACGTGGCCACGCCCGACGATCCCGACGACTACGTCGACGCCTTCCCGGCACGCTGTGCGGCGGTGGGCATTCCGTGCACGGAGGAGCCGCTCGAGGCGCTCTTCCGCCGGGAGCCGGCCCTCAACCGTCGGATCCGGCGGGCCTACCGGATTCCGGACGCCTCGCTCGAGCCATGGCAGCTGGTGGAGGCCAACCTGCGCGATGCCGCCGAGCGGGGCGGCCGCGCCCTGCCCTATCGCCAGGTGGTGGCCATCGAGCGCAGCGGCGGCTTCGTGTCGTCGGTCTCGATCCGCGATGTCCGGAGCGGGACGGTCGACCGGATCGCCCCCCGGATCGTCGTCTCGGCCGCCGGGGCCTGGGCCGGGCGGGTCGCCGGGCTGGCCGGGATCGACCTGCCAATGTCGCCGGGCAAGGGCACCATGCTGGTCTACAACCAACGGATGGCCGACATCGTGGTCAGCCGCTGCAAGCCGCCCAGCGACGGCGACATCATGGTCCCCGTCCATACCGTCGCGATCCTGGGCACGACCGACATCCCGATCGACGACCCGGACGACTACGAGGCGACGCCGGCCGAGATCGCGGGCCTGATCGACGAGGGCGAGAAGCTCTTCCCCGATCTCCGCAGGATGCGCATCCTGCGGGCGTATGCGGGGGTCCGCCCGCTCTACTCGGCCGACCTGGGCGGGGCGAGTGGCGCAGGGCGTGCCGATCGCGAGATCTCGCGGGCCCACGTCGTCATCGATCACGAGGCCCGCGATGGCGTCACCAACTTCGTGTCGATTGTCGGCGGCAAGCTGTCCACCTATCGGCTGATGGCCGAGCAGACGGCCGACGTCGTGTGCGCCAAGCTCGGGATCGATCGGCCGTGCAGCACCGCCGACGAGGTCCTGCCCGGCCAGGGCAACGGCCGGTCCTACTACTGGCTGGGCGACCGGCTGGCCGCCCACGAGGCAACCGGCGGTGGCGACGCCGCCCTGATCTGTGAATGCGAGCTCGTCACCCGGCCGATGCTCGAAGCGTTCGTCGCCGAGCGCGCGCCGTGCAGCCTGGACGACGTACGCCGGGGCACGCGGCTGGGGATGGGACCCTGCCAGGGCGCGTTCTGCACGTTCCGGGCCGCCGGGGTGCTGGCCGCCCTCGAACCCGCCGCCGACGTTGCAACGGAGACCAGGGCGCAGTCCGGGGACGAGGACTCGCTCGTTGCCTTCCTGCGCGAGCGCTACCGCGGTACCCGGCCGATCGCCTGGGGCCGCCAGCTCCAGGAGCTGTGGCTGTCGATGGGGATCTACTGGGGCACCCTGGGGGTTGACGCGTGCGTGCCGGTGCCGGCACCCGAGGCCGTGGGCGATGGCCCGGGCTGACGTCGCCGTGGTCGGGGCCGGGCTGGCCGGCCTGGCCGCGGCGATCCGGCTGGCCGAGTCGGGCGCCCGGGTCCAGGTCCTGGCTACCGGCCACACGGCGACGCACTGGGCGCCGGGCGGCATCGACGTGGCAGCGCTGCCCGGGGCGGGCACCTCGCAGGCGGCCGTCGAGCAGCTGGCCCGGGTGCCCGGCCACCCCTATGCCTTCCTTGCCCCGGAGCTGCGCGGCGCCCTCGACTGGCTCCGGAAGACGCTCGACGCCGAGGGCCTGAGCCTCGTCGGCGACCTGGACGCCCCGCTCCGGGCGATCCCCACCTCGATCGGGGCGACCCGGCTGGCCGCCATCCTGCCCGAGGGCATGGCCCCGGCCCTGGCGGCCTGGGCGCAGGACGAGGTCCTGGTGGTCTGTGGCGTGGCGGGATTCCGCGACTTCTGGCCCGAGGCGATCGCCGCGGGGCTGCGCCGGCCCGGAACCTGGCGGGGCCAGCCGGCCCCGGCCCGGATCGAGGCCGTCTCGGTCGAGCTGCCCGGGCTCGAGGGCCGTCACAACCTTTCGGGCCTTGACCTCGCCCGGCTCTTCGACGATCCCGCCTGGCGGGCGCCTGCCCTGGCCGCGATCCGCCGGGCGATCGAGGGCGGCCGGCCCGGACCAGGTTCCGGCGCCGGTCGCGTGGCGCTGCCGGCGGTCCTGGGCCTACACGACCACCCGGCCATCCTGGCCGAGGCACGCGAACGCCTGCCGCTCGAACCGTTCGAAGTCGCCCTCGTCCCGCCCAGCATCCCCGGCCTGCGCCTGTTCGCGGCCCTCCGTGCGGCCCTCCGGCGGCATGGGGGGCGGCTCCAGGTCGGCGAGGCGGTCCACGGCACGATCGGTCTCGACGGTCGGGTCGCCGAGCTCCGCGCACCGGCCGCCGCCCGCAAGTTCGTCCTGTCGGCTGGTGCCGTCGTCCTGGCCACCGGCGGGATCGCCGGCGGCGGGCTGCTGGCCGATGGACCGGGATCCTTGACCGAGGCCGTCCTCGGCCTGCCGGTCGACGGGCCTGCGACCGGCTCCTGGCTGCTGAACGATCCGTTCGATCCGGCCGGCCACCCACTCGAATGGGCGGGCATCCGGACCGATAGCCGCCTGCGCCCGGTCGCGCCCGGGGCATCCGGCCGGCTGCTGGCCGAGAACGTCCGGATCGTGGGCAGCCTGCTCGCCGGCCAACGCTACCTGCGTGAGCGTTGCGGCGACGGCGTCGCCCTGGCCAGTTCCAGCCTGGCAGCCCGCGAGCTGTGTCGATGACGATCGCCGAGATCGTCGCCCAGGCGAGCCAGTCGGCCGGGTCGCTCGGAGCGCCGGCCTCGATCGGGCTGAGCGCGGACGAATGCCTGAAATGCAACGTATGCACGACCGCCTGCCCGGTCGCCCGGGTGACCGACCTGTTCCCCGGCCCGAAGTACGTCGGACCGCAGGCCCAGCGCTTCCGGCTGGGCTCCGAGCTGGCGCCCGGCAGCGGCGCCCTGTCCGTCGTCCAGTCGCCCGATCGCTCGATCGACTACTGCTCGGGGTGCGGCTTCTGTACCACGGCCTGTCCGGCCGACGTGAAGATCGCCGAGATGAACAATCGGGCCCGGGCGGCCCTGCGCGCCGGCCACCGGCCGCGCTTCCGGGACTGGCTGCTGGGCCAGACCGACCTGACCGGCCGGATCGGGGTCCTGACCGCGCCGCTGGCCAACTGGTCCCTCCGCAACCGGCTCTTCCGGGCCCTCGTCGACCGGATCGTCGGGATCGATCGCCGGGCGCCGCTGCCCCGCTTCAACGGCCGGACCCTGCGCTCCCGGCTGCGCGGCTACCGCCGATCGCGCTGGTCGCCCGACGCGCCGTCGGCCGATTCGACGATCGTCTACTTCCATGGCTGCGCCGCGAACTACTACGAGCCCCATGTCGGCCAGGCCGCGATCGATGTCCTTGAGCGCAACGGCTTCACGGTGATCGTCCCGCCCCAGGTCTGCTGCGGGCTGCCGCTGATCAGCAACGGCCTGTACGCCCAGGCCCGCGGCCGGGCCCGCAGCAACCTGGCGGTCCTGGCCGGCTACGCCCGGGCGGGCTACCGGATCGTGGGCACCTCCACGTCCTGCACCCACACCCTCAAGGCCGAGTACCGGGAGATGCTCGACCTCGACGACGAGGATGCCCGGCTGGTTGCCGGGGCGACTTGGGACATCTGCGAGCTGCTGCTCGACCTCCACGAGCAAGGCCGCCTCGACACCCATTTCGGCGAGCTCGACCGGACGCTGCCCTACCACGCCCCGTGCCAGCTCCGCAGCCACGGGATCGGGCTGCCGGCGCTTGACCTGTTCGAGCTCGTGCCCGGCCTGCGGGCGGTCGACATGGACCACGACTGCTGCGGGATCGCCGGCACGTACGGTCTCAAGAGCGAGAAGTACGACATCGCCATGGCGGTCGGCGCGCCGCTCTTCGATCGGATCCGGGCAGGCGGCGAGGACCAGATCGCCTGCGATTCGGAGACCTGCCGCTGGCAGATTGCCGCGGCGACCGGGACCCGCCTGCGCCACCCGGTCGAGTTCCTGGCCGAGGCCTACGAGGCCTACGAATCCTGAGTGGCGAACCGCCCGTGATCCTGGTCATTGGCGCCGGCGCCGTCGGCTCGTTCCTGGGCTGGACCCTAGCCTCCGGCGGGGAGGCCGTCGAGCTGCTGCGGCGCAGCGGCTCGGCCGGCCCGACGACCGAGACGCTGGTGGTCGAGGGCGACGCCGGCCCGTCGGGTCCCGTCGAGGTCGCGCTGGCCGGCGCGCCGGAGGCCGTCCAGTCCAGCCCTGAGGTGATCCTGCTCGCGGTGAAGATGCCCGACCTGGCCGGTGCGATCGCCACGGCAGCGCGCTGGCCCGAGGCCACGGTCCTGGCGGTCCAGAACGGAGTGGGAGCGGACGAGCTGATCGACGCCCAGCGCCGGGCGGGGGGCCTGATCGCCGGCTCGCTGACCGCCTCCGTCGAGCGCTCGACCGATGGCCGGATTCGACGCCTGTCACGGGGCGGCATCGTCCTCGCCGGCGTGCGTGGCGAAGTCGCCCCGGTGATTGCCCGACTGCTCACGGCGTTTGCGGCCGGCGGTCTTCGAGCCCGGGTCGTGGCCGATCCCGAGGCGCTGCGCTGGTCGAAGCTGCTGGTCAACCTGATGGGCAACGCCAGCGGCGCGATCGTCGACCTGGATCCGGTGGCCGTCTATCGCGATCCGGACCTGTTCCGCCTGGAGCGGCGCCAGCTGGGCGAGGCGTTGGGGGTGATGAGCCGGCTGAACCTGCGGCCGATCAAGCTGTTCAGTGCCGACGCCCGCCTCCTGCCGCTGGCTGGCCGGCTCCCGGGGCCGCTCGTCCAGCCGATCCTGGCCCGGGTCGTCGCCGGCGGCCGGGGCGGCAAGCGGCCGTCGCTCCACCTCCACCTCGCGACCGGCGACGGCGGCCCGACCGAGGTCGAGTGGCTCAACGGGGCTGTCGCCCGGGCAGCCACGAAGCTCGGCGGCCGGGCCCCGGTCAACGCCCGGCTGGCGGAGCTGGTCGAGGAGGTCAACCGGGATCCCGGGCGCCGGGACTGGTTCCGGGGGCGGCCAGACAGGCTCGCCGAGGCGATCGCCGCGGACTAGCGGCGCCGGTCGGGCGCCCCGACAACCCGCCCGAATCGGCGGGGACCGGTCGATATACTCGGCCGGCATGGACACGACAACGATCGCCGTGGGGCTGGTCTCGATCGGCGGGGCCTACCTCGTGGGCGGCATCCCGTGGGGCGTCCTGCTGGCCCGCTTCGTTGGTGGACCGGACCCCCGCACCCAGGGCAGCGGCCGGACGGGCGGGGCCAACGTGCTGCGCGTCCTCGGCCCGCGGGTCGCTGCCGCCGCCGGGATCCTCGACCTGCTGAAGGGCGTCTTCGCGGCGGCCCTGCCCGGGCTGCTCGGCGCCGGCCTGGTGATCCAGGGCCTGGCCGTCCTCGTCGCAATCATCGGCCACAGCCGTTCGCCGTACATCGGCTTTCGGGGCGGCCGCGGCGTGTCGCCGGCCTTCGGCTCGCTGATCGTGCTCTGGCCGATCGTCGCGATCGTGGTCATCCCGGTCTTCTTCGGCGTGATCCGGATCACCCGCTACTCGTCGGTCGGCTCGCTGGTGGCCACCACCCTCGCCGGCGTGATCGTGGTCGCGGCCGTCCTGATCGAGGGCTTGCCCCTCGCCCACCTGATCTACGCGATCGGGGCGCCGGCCCTGATCTGGTACTTCCATCGCGACAACGTCGAGCGGCTGCTGGCCGGGACCGAGCGCACGATCGACAATCGAGGCTGACCGGCCAAAGGTCATGGATCGCGGATCGGGGGGCTGGGCGTATGGTTCCGGGGCCCCGCCTGGTTGGTCCGCCCCCACGGATCGTGCCGCGGGTGTGCTCGCGGGTCCTCCATGGCAGCTCCGGCAGTTCCAGGTCCCGGCGACGAGATGGCGCTTCGCCTGCGCGAGCTGATGGATGCCGCCCCGGTCGTCGCCTTCGTCAAGGACCCGGCCGGACGCTACATCTACGCCAATCCCTACCTGCTGGC
>DATGGC010000078.1:0-4680 GCA_035308745.1 Candidatus Limnocylindrales bacterium
AAGTTCTGCTTGTACTGGATCCAGTCGCAGACCAGCCGCAGCCGGGCCAGGTCGGCCTCCTCGTACTCGCGGTAGCCGTTGCTCTCGCGAGGTGCCGAGGGGATCACGCCTTCGGCCTCGTACCAGCGCACAGCTGAAGGCGCGATCCCGGCTCGACGGGCGAAGTCAGCGATCTTCACCGCCAGAGCCTAGACCTTCAAGTTGCTCGAAGGTCAAGTCCCTGATTCACAACCCCATTTCGTTCAGCAGCAGCCGCCTGAGCCGCAGCCACATCCGGACTCGGCGATGGGCACGGTGCGGAGCGACAGGTCCACCCGCGGCTTGGCGCCGAGCGGCTTGGTCGCCTTCACGATGGCGCTGACCATCCCGTCGGCCACGGCGTGGGTCGTCGTCACCGAGATGTCGACCATGCCGACCGCCGCCAACTCGCGGCGATACTCGCTGAACGACAGCGCTCCGGCGATGCAGCCGACGTACGAGCCGCGCTCGGCGCGCTGCTCGGCGCTGAGGTGGTCCTCGGCGACGATGTCGGTGATCCCGATCCGGCCCCCCGGCCGGAGCACGCGGGCGATCTCCGCGAACACCGCCGGCTTATCGGCGGCCAGGTTGATCACGCAGTTGCTGATGACAACATCGACCGATTCGGCCGGCAGCGGGATCGCCTCGATATGACCCCGAATGAGCTCGACGTTCGTCGCCCCGGCTTCGGCGATGTTGCGCTGGGCCAGGGCGAGCATCTCGTCGGTCATGTCCAGGCCGATCGCCCGTCCCGTTGGGCCGACCCGCTTGGCGGAGAGGAGCACATCGATCCCGCCGCCTGAGCCCAGGTCGAGGACGCGCTCGCCGGGGTGGAGGTCGGCGACGGCAATCGGATTGCCGCAGCCGAGCGAGGCGAGGAGCGCCGCGTCGGGCAGCTCCTCGCGTTCCAACGCGGAATAGAGCTCGGCGCCGATCGTCTCGGAGCTGCCGCTGCAACAGCTGCCGTCGCTCGCCTGCGTCGCCGCGGCGGCGTAGCGGGCCCGGACCTCGTCGTGGATCAGCTCGGTCATCATTCGCGGACTCCTGCCGGGTAGAGATAACGGGGACCATATATTGATACTTGCCGATATCGGTCATTGTCAATACCATGGCGCCATGAAACGCGCGACTGACCCCGACACGCTCCTCCTCCAGGCCGCCGCCGACCCAAGCCGGCTGGCGATCCTGCGCCAGCTCGCCGCGGGTGACGATGTTTGTGCCTGCGATTTCGTCGGCTGCTGCGACGTCGCCCAGCCCACGGTCAGCCACCATCTGAAGGTGCTCCGCGAGGCCGGCTGGGTGCGGTCCGAGCGGCGCGCCTCGTTCATCTATTACCGCCTCGACCCGGCCGCGGTCGCGCGCTTCCGGGCGATCGCCGGGGAGTTCGCGCCAGCGCTGAACCGACCGTCGGCGCGCAGCGTGCCGGTGTTCGAGCCGCGGGCGCTGCCCGGCGCCTGAACGCGAAGCGGCGACCTGGGGCGAAGATCGCCGGCGGGCCCGATGGGCGCCGCCGCGACGGAGACGCCACCGAGGTTGACCCGCCGCGAATCGGACGACTACACTCGGTTCGTCCCGTGTGGCCGGCGCCGCGCTGAATCGGGCTGCCCGGGAACTCCAAGCCAGCACCGGAGGACCACTCCTCTCGTGGAGTCAGGACCCAGTCGAGGGACGCCAGCGAGTCGCACGACCGTCGTGGACCGCGCCAACGGCGCCCGCCAGCACCCGGTCCGCCTCGCCCGCTGACGGCGGCACGTCCGGCCAGGACGTGCGCCACCAACGCGCGGGACGAACCCCGCCGCGAGGTGGCAGATGCTCTATCTGAGCCAGGTGATCGGACGGCCTGTCCGGGACCGGAACGACGAGCCGATCGGCAAGGTCGCCGACCTGATCGTGGCCGTCGGCGACCGCTATCCGCCGGTGACCGGCCTCGTCGTCGAGACCGACCGGCGCCGGATCTTCCTGCCCTGGACGTCGGTCGACCATCTCGACGATTCGGGCGCCAAGCTGAGCAGCCTGACCATGGACCTGGCCAAGTTCCACCAGCGGCCCAACGAGATCCTGCTGCGGGCCGACCTGATGGACAAGCAGATCGTCGACATCGACGGGCGCAAGGTGGTCCGGGTCAACGACCTGCGCCTGGACGAGGTCGAGGGTGCCCTGCACCTGGTCGCCGTCGACGTCGGTGCCTCGGGGCTCCTGCGGCGGCTGGGCGTCGAGGGCGGGATGCGCACGATCGCCCGCAACCTCCACGTCCAGGTCCCCGAGAAGTACATCGACTGGGAAGACGTCGACCCGGTCGAGACCTCGATCGCCTCGATCAAGCTGCGCGTCCCGCACGCCGGCCTGGCCGAGCTCCATCCCGCCGACCTGGCCACGATCATCGACCAGCTCGCTCCGCGCGACCGGGCCGGTGTCCTGGCCTCGCTGGGCGACGATGCGGTCGCCGACGCGATCGAGGAGATGGAGCCCGAGACGCAGGTCGAGGTGCTCGAGGACCTCGAGCCCGGGCGGGCCGCCGACATCCTCGAGGAGATGTCGCCCGACGACGCCGCCGACCTCGTCGCGGACCTGTCGCAGACGACCCGCGACGAGATCTTCGCGCTGATGGAGAAGGACGAGAAGGCCGAGGTCCAGGAGCTCCTCGGCTACCCCGAGGACTCCGCCGGCGGGATCATGACCACCGAGTTCGTGGCGGTGCCGGCTCACCTGACCGCGGCCGAGACGATCGACATGCTCCGCCAGCTGGAGCCGAACGCGGAGACGATCTACTACGTCTACGTGACCGACGACGACGGCCGGCTGGTCGGCGTCCTGTCGCTGCGTGACCTGATCGTCGCCGCGCCGGACACCCAGATCGGTGACGTGATGATCAAGGAGCCGGTCGCGGTCGGCGTCCTTGCCGACCAGGACGAGGTCGCCGAGGTCGTCGCCCACTACAACCTGCTGGCCGTGCCGGTGATCGACGAGGAGGGCCGGCTGGCCGGCATCGTCACGGTCGACGACGCCCTCGACACGGTCCTGCCCACGGCCTGGAAGCGGCGCCTGCCGCGCCTCTTCGCGCGCGGCTAGGCCGGACGCGGGCAGGAACCGAAGCGTGCCGCAGCTCCCGACCGTTCGAGACGTCGCCAAGCAGGCCGAGACGGGCGCCCGGCGGGCGGTCGAGACCTGGCGCCACCCGGCCGAGCGCCGCCGCCGGCTGCCGGCACGGCCGCCCCGGATCGGGTTCCTCAGCCGGCTCGGCGACCGGATCGCGAACCGCGAGTTCCTCCGCCTCCGGGGCCGCTTCCGCGGCCGGCGCGGGCTGCTGGCGTTCCTCGCGGTCATGGGCCCGGGGCTGATCGCCGGCGTGGCCGGCAACGATGCCGGCGGTATCACCACCTACAGCGTGATGGGCGCCCAGACCGGGCTCGGCCTGCTCTGGATCTTCCCGATCACGATCATCATCCTGGCCGTCGTCCAGGAGATCGCGGCGCGGTTGGGGGTGGTCACCGGGCAGGGCCTGTCGGACCTGATCCGGGACCGGTTCGGGGTCCGCTGGACGGCGTTCGCGATGCTCGTCCTGCTGGTCGCCAACCTGGCCAACACCGTGGCCGAGTTCTCGGGCGCCGCAGCCGCCCTCGAGATCTTCGGGATCTCGCGCTACGTCACGGTGCCCCTTGTGGCGGCCCTGATCTGGGCGCTGGTCCTGTTCTCGAGCTATCGCACCGTCGAGCGGGTCTTCCTGGCCATCGCGCTGGTCTTCGTGACCTACATCTTCTCGGCGTTCCTGGCCCACCCCGACTGGGGCGTGGTCGGCCAGTCGCTGATCTCGCCCAATTTCAACGGCCTGACCGGCAGCGTCCTGCTCCTGATCGTGGGCGTGGTCGGGACGACGATCACGCCGTACATGCAGTTCTACCTCCAGAGCGCGGTGGCCGAGAAAGGGATCGGCGAGGACGAGCTGGTCCTGGAGCAGGTCGATTCGGTCGGCGGGGCGGTCTGGACCAACGTGATCGCGGTCTTCATCGTGATCGCCACCGCGCTCACGATCCACGCCGTCGGGGGCACGATCAACTCGGCCAGCGACGCCGCCCTGGCGCTCAAGCCCGTCGCCGGCAACCTGGCCGAGGTGCTCTTCGCGGTGGGCCTCTTCGGGGCCAGCGTCCTGGCCGCGACGATCATGCCGATCTCGACCTCGTTCGTGATCTGCGAGGCGTTCGGCTGGGAGTCAGGCGTGGGCAAGCGCTTCAGCGATGCCCGGGCGTTTTTCGGGATCTACACCTTCGTCCTGTTCGCCGGCGCGCTGGTCGTGCTCATCCCGGGGATCAGCCTGCTGCCGGTGATCCTGTCCTCGCAGTACCTCCAGGGCCTGCTCCTGCCGATCGTGCTGGTGTTCATGGTCCTGCTGGTCAACGACAAGACGCTGATGGGCAAGCACGCCAACGGCCGGATCGCGAACCTGATCGCCTGGATCTCGGTCGGCCTGGTGATCATCCTCGACCTGGTCCTGCTGGCGGTCGCCGCCCTGGGCATCTTCGGGGTCAACGTTGGCTGAGCAGCCGACCGTCGGCTGGCTGGCGGCGGCGCCGGTCAAGGCCATGGCCCTCGACGTCCGCAGCGAAGTCGAGGTGGGGCCCGCGGGGATCGTGGGCGACCGGCGATTTCTCCTGATCGACCCATCGA
>DATGGC010000079.1:0-8065 GCA_035308745.1 Candidatus Limnocylindrales bacterium
CTGCCGCCGGTCTCGAGCCTGTTCGCCTCGTTGCTGGGCTACAACCCGATGGCGTCGCTGCTGCCACCCGACGTGCTCAAGGCACTGCCGCCCGACCAGGCCGCCATCCTGACCGGCAAGGACTTCTTCCCAAACCTGATCAGCGGCCCCTTCCACGACGGGCTGGTGATCGTGTTCCTGGTCGCCGCCGGGATGTCAATCGTGGCGGCCATCGCCTCGGCCCTGCGCGGCGGCAAGTACGTCCACCAGGAGGCGCCGGCGGCCGACAAGGAACCAGGGACGCACGAGCCGGCCACCGCACCCGGGCCTTGAGGCTCGGAGGTACGAGTGGTAGGGTGCAGTCCAGTTCGGTCTTGTGCCCAGACAGAGCTATCCCAGGAGCTCAAACGATGCGACGCCGCACACTGCCGGCCTTGGCTGCCGTTGTCCTGCTGACTGCCTTGTCGGCCACCGCTGCGCCTGCGGCGGTCGCGGCCGCGAGCTGTGGGGCGGGCTCGTCCACGCTCCTCGATGGTGGCTTCGAGACCCCGGTCATCGCGGCCGGCGGCAACTCCTCGCTCGACGCCTCGCTCGTGCCGCCCTGGCTGACCACGGACAGCGCCAACCAGATCGAGATCTGGGGCTCGGGCTTCAACGGAGTCCCGGCGGCCCAGGGCGCCCAGTTCGTCGAGATCAACGCGAACAGCGCGGGCACCCTGTACCAGGATGTCGTGACCATGTCGGGCGAGAAGATGACCTGGTCGCTCGAGCACCGCGGTCGCTCGGGCACGGACACGATGAAGGTCCTGATCGGCGACGCGGCGACCGCGGATGTCGGCAGCGATACGGGCTGGAACTTCTTCTCGCCCGACCTGTCCGACCCGAATACGGCCTGGGGCGCCCACACCGGGTCATATGTCGTGCCATCCGGCCAGACCTGCACCCGGTTCGGGTTCCGCGCCGTGAGCTCGGCCGGCGGTGACAACTCGTTCGGCAACTTCCTCGATGCGGTCAGCTTCTCGGTGACCGTCCCCAGGACGCCCAGCCCGCGACCCTCGCCGCCGGTGACGTCGACCATCGGCCCGGACCGGTCCGCGGACAGCGGGCCAGGCTGGCTGATGCTCATCGGGCTGGCCATCGCCGGCATCGTGACCGGCGCCTGGAGCGTGCGACGCCAGGCGGCCGCTGGCAGTCCGGGCCGGGGGGCGCGCCGGCACTGATCAGCGTTTGATCAGCGCCACTGCTCATCGTGCGGGGCAGTCCAGTCGGACCCCACACGGAGAGACGTCGACCATGAACCTGCACCTTCGCCCGGCCGCCGGGCTGCTGCTCGCCGGCCTCGTGCTGGCCGCCTGCTCAGGCAGTGCCGCAACGCCCGCCCCAACGGTCGGCGGCGCCGGTCCCACGGCCGCGACGGGCGACCCGAGCGCCCCGCCGGCCGCCGCCGCTGCGTCGACTGCCCCAGCCGCTGGTGGCGCGACCATCGACGCCTGCAGCCTGGTCACCGAGCAGGAAGCGACCACGTTCCTGGGCTCCGATCCGGGAGCCGGCCTGAGCACGGGCACCGCGGATCAGCCCGCCTGCGCCTACGGGGCGTCGCTGACCCTCAGCATTCAGCCCAGCGCGGGCAAGGCCCAGTACGACGCGGACCGCGGCGCCGCCCAGGGTTCGGGCAAGTCGACGGACCTCACCGGTGTCGGTGATGCCGCGTTCGCCTTCGTGGTGGCCAACACGATCGGCCAGATGGAAATCGTCAAGGGCGCGGTCGTCGTGACCCTCAACATCCAGGGCGATCCCAGCCTCCAGAACATCACGGTCGACCGCCTGACCACGCTGGGCACCGTGGTCGCCGGCCGGATGTAAGGCCTCAGCTGGCCTTGGCCGCCGCCTGCATGAGCTCGTAGGCCCGGCGGTGCTCGCCCGCGGCGGCCAGGACCTGGGCCCAGGTCTGGAGGACCTCGGCCCGCCGCGCCCGTGAGCCACCCCGCTCGGCGAGGTCGGCGGCCCGTTCGAAATCGACGGCCGCCGCCGCCGCGCCACTGACCAGGGCGACCGCCCGGGCGCGGGTCGTGAGGGCGTCGACCAGGGCCTTGGTATTGCCCGTGGTCTCCGCCTGGTCGACTGCGGTCGAGGCGAGGGCCGCGGCCTTCGCGGCATCGCCCCCGATCAGTGCGATCCGGGCCTGGGTGTCGACGACATGGGCCAGCTTGCGGGTGTCGTCGAGCCGGCGCAGGGTCGTCGCCGCCTCGTCGGCGTACCGGCTCGCCTCGTCGAGGTTGCCCATCTCCAGGTACGTCAGGGCCATGTTGTTGCCGATCGCGGCCGCGTCTCGCTCGGCGGCGCCGGCCCGAAACAGGGCGAGGCTGCGCTGGCCCTGGCGCAGCGCCCCTTCCAGATCGCCCAGCTCGCGGTAGCCCGCCGCCAGGGCAAAGGCGAAGGCCGCCCGGCGCAGGTCGTCGAAGTCGTCGGCCTGGGTCTGCGCCTCGGCCAGCACGGCCAGGGCCTCGTCGTGGGCACCGATCCGGCTGTAGCAGTTCGCGGCAGCGACCAGGGCCCGGACCCGGAGGTCGGGATCGAGGTGGGTCGTGGCCCGGCGGTCATCGATCAGGCCGCGCAGCAGGCCGAGCGCCTCGCCTGACGAGTCCGAGCCGTAGTAGGCGGCCGCTAGCCAGTAGCTCGCGAGCGCCGCATCCGCGGACCGGCCGGCCTTCTCGAAGACGAGCCGGGCCTCGCTGGCGGGGGCGATGGCCTCCCGGCCCCGGTCGAGCCGGCAGAGCGCTTCGGCCTGGCCACGCAAGAGCTCGGCCCGGGCCAGCGGCTCGTGGACCTGCCCCAGGAGCTGCTCGAAGGCATCTGCAGCGGCCTGCCAGTCGCCGGCGGCCAGGCGCAGGTCCGCTTCGAGGCGGGTCCAGGCATGCTCATCGGTCGCGACCAGCGCGGCTGACGTCGTCCCCAGCCGCTCGGCCAGGTAGGCCAGGGCCGGGATCGAGGGCTGCACGAGGCCGTTCTCGAGGGCCGAGATGTAGGCCTTCGAGAACCGCTCACCGGCTAGCTGGGCCTGGGTCCAGCCCGCCGCCGTCCGAGCCGCCCGAACGCGGGCGCCGATCCCCGAGGCGACCCTGGCTGGTGGGCGCCCGACCGAGCGCGTGGAGGTCGCCATGGGCCGGAGTGTACTGCCCCGGGCCACTGTCAGTCGACGGCAGCAGCAAGCAGGGATCGACTCCGAGCCGCTGCGCCAGGTGCAGGAAGGCGGCCAGCGATGGCAGCGTCTGGCCCGACTCGACCTGCGAGACGAAGGCACGGGTATAGGGATCGCCGAGCTCGGCCTGGGTCAGCCCGCAGGCGAGCCGGACAGCGCGGATCCGCTGACCCAGGTCGAGGGCCAGCTGTCCAGCGCGTCCGCTGGATTGTTTAGTCACACTTGACAATGCCATTGGACCCAGCCTAACATCAGCGCACCAACCCGGACCGGACGAGCCCTCCTTCCTCTGAAGGGTCGTCTGATATGCGTTCTCGGCTTCGTCCCACCCGGGCCATCGTTGCGTCCTGGGTGCTGGCTTCGATCCTCGTGCTGGCCACCGCCGCGACTGTATTCGCGGGAGGTGATGGCGGGCCATTCCCACACTGATCCCTGCGATCTGAACCCTGTTTTGGTTATCTGGCTCGAGCTGGTCCGGTGTTGGGCCTCACGATCAGCAGGCGCTTCTAACCAAGCATTGATCACTCGGTCACGGATCGTGAATAACACTGGCAGTTGACAATAACAGCCGTGCGCGGGTACGGTGGCCTTGGCTCGCGTCGGCCGAACTGGATGTTTGGCGTATTAGTCGGGGGCACGCCAACCAGCCTGTCCGGTCGCCGCGAACCCTGAGCCCCCGCCGCACGCTGGGTGCTCTTCCTCGGGTGGCCTCGACCTGCTCGTTCCCCGGCCGCAGCGCGGCCCGTGCCAGCCGGACTCGAACCCGGTCTTGCCAAATTCCACCCAGGGCCGCGCTATGGTCCGAAGCTGGCCCCGATCCGGCCGAACAGGGTCCGGAAGCGGCCCTGTACGCCGCGCAATTAGCCGAAATGAGCTAACCAGCTCCGCAAGCCGTGAGCCTAGCGCCCCGAATCGTGGCGTAGTGCGGCTGGTGGTGAAATCTGGCAGAAACTCGGCGAAGGCCAGGGTCGGGCCTCAACGACGTCAGCCGGCCTGACGCTTGCCAAACGGGCCAAGCGCGCCCGGCCCGTCGCCTCAGTACTGGAAGAGCAGCTCGCGGTACTTGGGCAGCGGCCAGAGCTCGTCGTCCACGAGCGTCTCGAGCTCGTCGGCAACCTCCCGGAGGGCACCCTGGGCCGGGATCACCTCGTCGCAGAAGACGCGGGCCTCGGCCTGGATCGAACCGGCGTCGTGGGCCTTGTGCTGGGCGTGTTCCAGGGCTCCGATCGCATCGACGAGCGTGTCGGCCAGGCTCGAGATCCGCTCGCAGACGGCACTGATCCCGCGCGACGACGACGCTCCCGCCAGCTGGCTGAGGTATTTCGCGGTCGCCGGCAGGATCATCGTCGACGCGATATCGACAGCGCAATTCGCCTCGATGTTCTGGACCTTGACGTAGCGCTCCCAGTTGATCTCGACCCGCGATGCGAGCTCGCGCTCGGACAGGACCCCGAACTTCGAGAACAGCTTCTTGGCCTTGGCCGTGGTCAGCGACGGCAGGGCGTCGACGGTGGTCCGGTTGTTGGGCAGGCCGCGCTTCGCTGCTTCGGCATGCCATTCCTCGGAATAGCCGTTGCCCTCGAAGAGAACCTGCTGATTGGCCTGCACGATCTCGGACAGGATCTTGGTCAGCCCCGCGAAGTCGCCCGGCTTGAGCTTCTCGAGGGCATCGGCCAGGTCCGAGAGCGAGTCGGCGACGGCCGTGTTCAGGACGGTCTGCGGCCAGTAGATCGGAGCCGACGAGCCGACCGCCCGGAACTCGAACTTGTTGCCGGTGAAGGCGAACGGCGACGTCCGGTTGCGGTCGGTCGCGTCCTTGGGCAGGACCGGCAGCGAGGTGACCCCCAGGTCCGCCGAGCCGCCCTTCTTGGAGCCGGACATCGCGCCGGTGCCGAGCTGCTCGACGACGTCGGCCAGCTGCGATCCCAGGAAGATCGACATGATCGCCGGGGGTGCCTCGTTGGCCCCCAGGCGGTGGTCCTGGCCGGCGTCGGCAATGCTCGCCCGAAGCAGGTCGGCGTGGACGTTGACGCCCCGGATCACGCCCACCAGGAAGGCCAGGAACTGGGCATTGGCGTGGGGGTCGTTGCCCGGGTCAAGGAGGTTCTCGCCCTCGTCGGTGCCCATCGACCAGTTGTTGTGCTTGCCCGACCCGTTGATCCCGGCGAAGGGCTTCTCGTGGATCAGGAACATCAGGTCGTGACGCGGCGCGAGGCGGCGCATCATGCTCATGACCACCATGTTGTGGTCCGAGCCGACCGAGGTCGGCTCATACACCGGGGCCATCTCGAACTGGCCCGGGGCGACCTCGTTGTGGCGGGTCTTGGCCGGGATCCCCAGCCGCCAGAGCTCGCGGTCGAGATCCATCATGAAGGCCAGGATCCGCTCGCGGATCGAGCCGAAGTACTGGTCCTCGAGCTCCTGGCCCTTGGGTGACGGGGCGCCGAACAGGGTCCGGCCGGTCAGGATCAGGTCGGGCCGCTGCTCGGCCAGCCGGCGGTCGACGAGGAAGTACTCCTGCTCCGGGCCGATGTTGGTGAAGACGCGCTGGGCGGTCTTGTTGCCGAACCAGCGCAGGACGCGGAGGGCCTGCTTGCCGAGGGCCTCCTGCGAGCGGAGCATCGGAATCTTGTGGTCGAGCGCCTCGCCGGTATACGACACGAAAGCGGTCGGGATGGTGAGGGTCACCCCGTTGGGCTCGACCTGCAGGAAGATCGGGCTGGTCACGTCCCAGGCGGTATAGCCGCGGGCTTCGAAGGTCGCCCGAATGCCGCCCGACGGGAACGAGCTGGCGTCCGGCTCGCCCTGGATCAGCGTCTTGCCCGAGAACTCGGCCAGCGTCCGGCCGTCGCCGGTCGGGCTCAGGAACGAGTCGTGCTTCTCGGCGGTCGAGCCGGTCATCGGCACGAACCAGTGGGTGTAGTGGGTGGCCCCGTGGGCCATCGCCCATTCCTTCACGCCCTGGGCGACCGCGTCCATGATCGCCGGGTCGAACGGCTCGTGACCCTCGATCGTCCGGCGCAGCTTCTTGAAGACGGGCTTGGCGAGATAGTCGCGCTGAGCGTCTTCCGAGAAGACGTACTGGCCGTAGATCGCCTCGCCGGCGTGCTCGAGGTAGTCCTGGGTCGAGGCGATCTTGTGGTTGGCGATGGTGGCGATGGCCGTCTGACGTGCAGTCATGGGTCTCCTGTGCGTGCCTTGGGATGCAGGACGGCACTTGTCCCAATGGTGCCAAATTTGCGGCCCGAGCGGCCCGCGCGTCGGGTTGCGGTTCGGTTTCGACGGCCCAACCGAACCGCATCGGGCCCTGCCCAGACGAGATGAGCCGGGTCGTTGGCGACCCGGCTCAGGTGCTCTCGGTCCCCTGCGCGCAAGCGCAGGGATTCGGGCGCTGGGCTACTTGAAGAAGTTCACCCCGTTCGGCGAACCCAGGCCGGTCACGTCGTCGTAGCCGGCGACGGTGTGGATCGTGAGCCCGGTGGTGAAGTCGAATGACCGGAAGATGTACGCGTACCCCGCGGTCGCATCGACCGAGTTCACGAAGTTCGAGCGGACGACCCCGGCGTTGGCGACATGCTGGATGTCGTGGAACGCGGTTGGTGTTGCCGAATACGTGGCATAGAGCCACGGGTTGGCGAAGCCAATGTCATGTCCGAGGTGCTCCTGCAGGTCGGCCATCAGCCCGGCGAAGATCGGTGAGGCGAGGCTCGTCCCGCCGATCCGGTACTCGCTGTACTTCGCGCTCCCGTCCGGGAACGTCTGGGTCTGGCCGATGAGGTACCCGGTGTTCGGATCGGCAATCGCCGAGACGTCCGGGACGACCCGCATCGCGCTGCCGCCGTAGACCTGGGACATCGACGTCGGGACGATGCCCGCCTGGTAGGACGGCTGGCCGAACAGCCGGCTGGTGCCGCCGCCGGAGCCGTACAGGTAGGCGCCCGGAGGTGCCGGGACCCACGAGTTCGAGGACGACTTGTACGTGCTCGTCCCACTCTCCCAGCCGGTCTCGAGGACGTCGGCGTTGCTGGCATCGATGCCGATGCTCGTCCCGCCGACCGCGGTGACCCACGGGCTCGACGCCGGCCAGTCAGGTGTTGCCGTGGCGGCATTGGCCGGGTTCCCGCCCGTCTCGTCGCCGTTGTCACCGGACGAGAAGTACACGCCGATGCCCTCGGCAGCGGCCTGGATGAAGATGTCGTTGAACGGCTTGACGAAGCCCGTCGGCAGGGCCTCGCCGCCAAATCCATACGAGTTGGTCACGATGTCCGCCAGGTGGCCGTCGACGACGTGGTTGAGCGCCGCGTCAAGGTCCTGGTAGTTGTTCGGGGCGCCGACGTAGACGACCTTCGCATCGGGGGCCATCCCGTGGACGGCCTCGACATCGAGGGTCTCCTCACCGGACCAGCCCTGCGGATCCTGCTTCTTGTTCTCCGGCCGGTTCATGGTCCCCGGGGCGACGACCTGGCTGAACTGGTTGGCCTTGAATGGGGCAATGCCCCGGTTCGTGGACCAGGTATTTGCGTCACTGAGGATCGTCGGCGAGGCGTAGGCATCGACGATTGCGACGGTCACGCCGGCACCGGTGAGACCCGACGGGACGCCATAGGCTCCCCGGATCTGCTGGGGCGTGTAGCCGCACGGGGCATACGGCGTCGGCGACCCATAGATATCCGGCAGGCTCGTGCCGTTCGCCGGAGTGCTCGTGTCGACCTGATCCCAGTAGGTCGAGCAGGGCGTTCCGTTCACGAAGGCCGGCGGCGGGGGCGCCGCCTTTTCCGGCTGGACGAGCGCCGCGCTTTCGTCGAGCCCGGAGACGGCCTCGATCGTGCCGGCGAGGCTGGCCGGAACGGACAGGTTGGTCCGCGGGGAGCGCAACGACATCCCGTC
>DATGGC010000080.1:0-2531 GCA_035308745.1 Candidatus Limnocylindrales bacterium
AGTCCAGGCCCGGACCCGGGCCAGGTCCGACTGGAGCTGGCCGAGCGAGGTGTCGCCCCGGGCATCGCTGGCCTGCAGGGTCGACAGCTCGGCCTGGGTCGTCGCGACCTCCGCGCGGAGCTGGTCATTGCGGGTGTTGAGGTTGCCCACCAGCACGGTCAGCTCGGTCGGGGTCAGCTGGTCCAGGCCGTTGCTGGCGGCCTGGGCCCGGAGCTGGACCACGACCAAGATCCCCAGCACGAACGCGACGAACGCCAGCGACAGCTGGTTGCGACGCTTGTTCACGGCGCGCTCGAGCCTCCCGGGGCCGGCGACGCGTCCGGCTGGGCGTAGCGCAGGGTGATCGCCCCGGCGTAGGCGGGCAGGCTGACCTGGCTGGGCTGGGCGTAGTCGATCTGGATCCCGAAGGCCTGGGCCCGGTTCTGGACGAACGCCTGGAAGCCGACCGAGGCGCTCAGCCGGTCGAGCAGGTCCGACGGCCCGATCGCCGAGATCTGGTACGGCGGCGCGAGGTAGGCCGAGTTCACCAGGACCGTGCCCCCGATGTCGAGGATCGCGGTGCCGGTCGTGATCCGCTCGCCGTTGACCGCCACACCCTCCGCGCCGGCCAGCCAGAGCTGCTCGACGACCGTCCGGACGTCATCGGCACTGACCAGGTAGTCGTTGGGGTTGTCGCCGGGCAGGACGGTCTCTCCCGAATCGCGCAGCTGCAGGACCACGCCGGGCCCCTCGAGCCCGATCAGGCCCGCCGCCAGGCGCGCGTCCTGGAGGCGCTGGCCGAGGTCGGTGGCCGCGGCCTCGCTCCCCTGCCCCTTCGTCTCGAGGCTGCTGATCTGCGCCCGCAGGTCGAGGATCTGGGCCTTCAGGGCGTCCTGTTGCGACTGGAGGGTGATCGCCGTCTGGACCAGTGGACCGCGCTCGTCGCTGGCGTATTGGGCCCGCGGACCATCGGACTGGAGCTGGGCGACGACGACGAAGCCCAGGACGAGGAGGGCCAGCCCCAGGGTGACCTGCCAGGTCGCGATGCGGCCCAGACGCGAGCGCGCCCCGGGCACGGGCGGGCTGCTCACAGCCCACCGCCGGTCGAGCGGCGGCGCCAGGCGCGGAGGACCAGGAAGGCCAGCCCAACAGTCAGCACGGCCGTCCCCGCCGCGATCAGGGTGGCATCGCGGCCCGAGGCATCGGCCGGAGCCGGAGCGGCGTTGGTGGGCACGGAGACAACCGGCACGGAGACGACCGGCACGGACGAGCCGGACTCGGTCCCGCCGGGAGCGATCGCCCCGGGGACTCCCGATGCCCCCGCTCCGGCCGAGCCGTTCCAGCCAGGCGGCTGGGGGCCGGCCGGCGCGGGCTGCGGGCCGTAGGCCTTGGGCGTGGCAACGCCCAGGCTCTTCAGCCAGGCGGCGTTGAAGCCGGTCGTGTCGACGCCCAGCGCCGCCTGGAACGCCTCGTCGTCGCTCACCCCGCCGGCATACGAGCGGATCAGCTTGACCAGGGCGGGCTTGCCATACGTCCGGATCATGAAATCGACCGCCGCGACGCTCTCGCCGTAGGCCTGGCTGAACTGGTCGGCGGTGGTCGGGAACTGGCCGACCAGGCCATCGAGCGGGATGATCGCCTTCGCGTCGACGGCATCGGCCACCGTCGAGCGCCAGGCCGCCGTGTAGCCCTCCGACAGGTAGACCGCCAGGCCCTCGTTGAGCCAGCGCGGCGGCGAATGGTAGGGGTTGTCGATCGCGGTGTTGAACACCAGGTGGGTGAGCTCATGGGGGATGACCGTGCTGACCCACGAATCGTTGACCTCGTCGGGCGTGATCAGGGCGAATAGGGTCCGGATCTGGGCAACGGCCTCGCCGCCGACGTTCTCCCGCGTGCCCGGCCCGAGGGCGTCATAGAACGAAGCGGTGTCGGCGTAGATGTAGAAGTCGACCGGCTTGGTCTCGGTTACCCCGAGGAGCGCCGACGCGTTGGCGATGCCCTGCTCGCCGATCGCCAGCGCCCGGGCCCCGAATGAAGCGTCGCCGTCGTACCAATGGACGTGGACGATCGGGCCGTTCTTCGTTTGCCAGCTGAAGCGGGTATCCAGGTAGGTCAGGCTCATCGAGGAGCCCAGCTCCTGGGTCCCGTCCGGATCGGTGACCCGCCACTGGGCGGTCATGACAGTGTTCGGGAATACGTGGCCATCGGCGATCTTGATCACGTGGCTGACGGTGTGCGGGCCGGCGCCCGGGTTGGGCACCCCGATCGCCTCCGGGCCGATCGCGCCGGGCTGGCCGAGGAGCAGCTCGACCCGCAGCGGGGCGCTCGCCAGGGTGATCGTGTCGGAGAACGTGATCGAGGTCCCGAAGATGAACGATCCGCTCGGCGGCCCGAAGCTGGCCAGCGGCGTGCCGGCCCGGGCGGGCGTGACGCCGCCGGCACCCAGGGTCAGGAGCAGGACCGCAGCGGACAGACCCACACGGGCGCCCCGGCGAGCACGGCCCCGAACGCTCACGGCCCCCACGCCAGGCTTGCGAAGCGGAGGATGCCCA
>DATGGC010000081.1:0-9105 GCA_035308745.1 Candidatus Limnocylindrales bacterium
GGCAGGCCCAGGCAGGTCGGGCACGTGTGGCTGTTGGGCGGCGCGCCGTCGTAGGCCGTGGAGCAGGCGCAGAACATCTTGCTGGCCGTGCGCAGCTGGCAGTGGACTTCGATCCCGATCACGGCCTCCCAGCGCTCGAGGACGGGGGCCGACGCGGCCGCGGCCGAGGTCATGCTCCGGCCTGGCTCTCGACGATCAGGAACAAGCCGTACATCGCCACCGCCAGCCAGGCGATCGCCACCCCCAGCCGGCGGGCGAAGAGGCGGACCCGGGGCCGGTCGGTGACCCGCCGGGTCGCCTCGATCGCCGTCCGGGTGGGATCACCGTCGTGGATCAGCGGGGCGACCGCCTCGCGGGTCACGATGTAGCTCCGCCACAGGGCGATCGAGACGGCGATCACGCCGCACACCTGGAGCACGAAACGGGCCATCAGCCGCGCTGCCGGTCGACGAACCGGCCGATCCGGGCGAGCGCCTCCTGGATCTGCTCCTCCGACGTCGCATAGCAGGCCCGGACGTGGCCCTCGCCCGACGGCCCGAAGGCGCCCCCGGGGACGACCGCGACATGCTCCTCGTTGAGCAGCCGCTCGGCAAAGGTCTCGGCGTCGAGGCCGGTGGACGTGACCTGGGGGAAGGCATAGAACGCGCCGCGCGGCTCGAAGGTGGGCAGGCCGATCGCGTTCAGGCCGTCGACGATCAGCCGCCGGCGCCGGTCATAGGCCGCCAGCATCCGCTCGACGTCCGCCTCGCCGTTGGTCAGCGCTTCGACCGCCGCGTCCTGGGCGGTCGTCGGGGCGGACATGATCCCGTACTGGTGGATCTTGACGATCCCCTCGAGGATCCCCGCCGGGGCGCACAGCCAGCCGACCCGCCAGCCGGTCATCGCGTAGGCCTTGCTGAAGCCACCCATCAGGATCGTCCGCTCGCGCATGCCGGGCAGTGAGCTCAGCGCGCGGTGGCGGTACGAGCCGTACGCCAGCCGGTCGTAGATCTCGTCGGAGTAGACCAGCAGGTCATGCCGGACGGCGATCTCGGCCAGCCGGTCCTGGCTCTCGTCGGACAGGACCGCACCGGTCGGATTGCAGGGATAGCCCAGGAAGAGCGCCTTGGTCCGCGGGGTGATCGCCCGCTCGACGGCCGCCGGGTCCAGGGCGAAGTCGTCGGCCAGGCCGGTCGCAACGTGGACCGCCGTCCCGCCGGCGAACCGGATCGCGGGCACGTAGGCCACGTACGAGGGCTCGTGGAGGATCACCTCGTCGCCCGGGTCGCAGGTCGCCCGGAGCGCCAGGTCGACCGCCTCCGAGGCCCCGACCGTGATCAGGATCTCGCGGGCCGGATCGTAGGCCACGTCATAGCGGCGCTCGAGGTGCGCGGCCAGGGCCCGGCGCAGCTCGAGGGTCCCGTAGTTGCTGGTGTAGTGGGTCCGGCCCCGGCGCAGGCTGGCCACCCCGGCCTCGACGATTCCGGCCGGGGTGTCGAAATCGGGCTCGCCGACACCCAGGCTGATCACGTCGTCCATCGTCGCCAGGATGTCGAAGAAGCGGCGGATCCCCGAGGGCGGAACGGAGCGAACCCGCTCCGCGAGGGCCCGTTCGGCGAGGGGCGGGCGGATCGTCGCGGTCCGGGGCGTCGTCTCGGTGGCCATGCCCGGGAGTATACGGAACCGGGCGCCCGGGTCGATCCGGCAAGGGCTGCCGGGCGTAGCATCAGCTGACCAACCCGCGGAGAGGATGCCCATGCTCGGCCGTGCGCTCGAACGAATCGTCGCCGCCCAGACGCGCTGGGCCAAACCGCTCGGCGACTGGCTGCACGGGATCGTGGCCGCGATCTTCGGGCGGATGCTGCCGGTCCGCGACTTCCTGGCCGGCACCTGGCTCGGCCACCCGCTCCATCCCCTGCTGACCGATGTCCCGATCGGGGCGATGACGGTCACGATCGTGCTCGACCTGATCGGCCAGCCGGTCGGCGCCGACGTGGCCCTCCTGATCGGGATCCTGACGATGCTGGCCTCGGCGCTGGCCGGCTACGCCGACTACTCGACGACCGACGGCCGGGCCCGGGTCCGGGCGACCGTCCACAGCGTGGTGATGCTCGTCTCGCTGATCCTGTACCTCGTCTCGCTGGCGATCCGGGCGACCGGACCGGCCAACCGGGCGCTGCCGATCGCCCTGTCGATCGTCGCCTACGTGATCCTGGCCGGCGGTGCCTTCGTCGGCGGCGACGTCGTCTTCATGCTGGGCAACATGGTCGACCGTCACGCCTGGCGCTCGGCAGGCACCAAGTGGCAGAAGCTCCAGATCGACGCGGCCGCCGGCGACGCTGCGGGCGAGATCCCCGAGGGGACCCTGGTCAAGGCCAAGGTCGGGCTCCAGGACCTGGTCCTGGTCCGGACCGGCGCGACGATCCTGGCCCTCCACAGCCAGTGCGCCCACGCGGGGGGACCGCTCAATGAAGGCACGATCGTCGACGGCTGCGTGGAGTGCCCCTGGCACGGTTCGCGGTTCGAGCTGGCGACCGGCCGGCGACGGCGCGGCCCGACGGTCTACGACCAGCCGATCTACGAAGTCAGGGCCGCCGAAGCAGGCGGCTACGAGGCCCGCCGGGCGTCGTAGGCCCGGGCCAGGCGAGCTTGGCGGACGAGCTGGGCGGGTGAGCTAGGCGGCTCCGGCCAGGGCTGCGGCGCGCTCGGCGGGCGTCGGGCCGCCGGGATCGGCGGCGCGCTCCAGGTCGGCGGGCTCGACCCGCCGCCAGGGCGCCGAGGCGGTGATCGCCTCATAGCCCCGGGCAAGCTCGAACAGGCCGGCCTCGCTCCACGGCGCACCGATCAGCTGGAGGCCGACCGGCAGGCCGTCGGACAGCCCGCACGGGATCGAGAGCCCGGGCAGGCCGGCCATGTTGACCGGCAGGGTGCAGGCGTCGGACAGGTACATCGAGACCGGGTCGGCGAGCCGGGCGCCGAAGCGGAAGGCGACCGTCGGGCTGGTCGGGGCCACGAGGGCGTCGAAGCCCGCCGCCCAGAGCCGGTCGAAGTCGGCCTTGATCAGGGTCCGGACCTTCTGGGCCTTGAGGTAGTACGCGTCGTAATAGCCGGCCGACAGGGCGTACGTGCCGAGCATGATCCGGCGCTTCACCTCCGCCCCGAAGCCCGTCCCCCGGGTGGCCAGGACGTTGGCCAGGGTGTCGCCGTCGCGGCTGCCCGGGCCGTAGCGAATGCCGTCGTAGCGGGCGAGGTTGGCCGATGCTTCGGCCGGGGCCACGATGTAGTAGGTCGCCAGGCCGTACTCGGTGTGGGGCAGGCTGACCTCGTCGACCGTCGCGCCGGCGGCCTCGAGCGCGGCCACGCCTTCCCGGACGCGGGCCTCGACGCCGGGCTCCATCCCGGCCACGAAGTACTCCCGGGGCAGGCCCAGGCGCTTGCCGCGCATGGCACCCGCCGCGGCATCGTCGGACTCGGCGAGGGCCAGGAGGGCGTCGGGCACGGCCACCGGGGCCGACGTCGAGTCCCGCTCGTCACGGCCGGCGATGGCGTGGAGGAGCGCGGCGGCGTCGCGGGCATCGCGGGCGAACGGCCCGATCTGGTCGAGCGAGCTGGCGAAGGCGACGATCCCGTAGCGGCTGACCCGGCCATAGGTCGGCTTCATGCCCACGATCCCGACCAGGGCGGCGGGCTGGCGGATCGAGCCGCCGGTATCGGTGCCAATGCTGAACGGGGCGTGGAAGGCGGCGACGGCCGTGGCCGAGCCGCCGCTCGAGCCGCCCGGCACCCGGTCGAGGTCCCAGGGATTGGCCGTCGGGCCATAGGCCGAATGCTCGGTCGAGCTGCCCATCGCGAACTCGTCCATGTTGGTCTTGCCCAGGATCACCGCCCCGGCGGCCCGCAGCCGCCCGGTGATATGGGCGTCGTACGGCGCCCGGTAGCCCTCGAGGATCCGCGAGCCGGCGGTGCATTGGCCGCCCTCCACCGACACGAGGTCCTTGAGCGCGACAGGCAGGCCGTGGAGCGGTGGCAGGGCCGCCAGCGCCGCACTGCCCGACTGACGGGCAGTCCGCAGGGCGGCATCCGCGGCATGGGCCTGGGCGAGGGCCGGCTCGCGCTCGATCGTCAGCCAGGCGTGCAGGCCGCGATTGTCACGCTCCGCCGCGGCCAGATGCGCCTCGGTCAGCTCGGCCGAGCTGTATTCCCCTGCCCGCAACCCCGCGGCCAGCTCGTGGCCGGTCCGATGGGTGAGCCCAGGATCGATCGGCATCGTCAGTCGGCGCCGATCAGGACGGCGCTGACGACGACGAACCCGTCGCTCGTCGCGGCGGCATTGGCCAGGGCGGCGGCCTGCGCCAGCGATGGCTTGACGACGTCCTCGCGCAGGATGTTCTCGAGCTCGATGGTCTGGGCCGTCGGGGCAATCGCGTCGGTGTCGAGGGTCGCCAGGAGCTGGTACTGGTCGAGGATGTGGTTGAGCTCGCCCTCGAGCCGGCCGAGTTCGGCCTCGGTCAGGCCGAGGCGCGCCAGGTGGGCAACGTGGGCGACGTCGTCGCGGGACAGGCTGGCCATCGCCCGATCATACCGGCGAATCACCGGCGAGGAGGCGCCCGAAGGCCTCCTCGTCGAGGACGGCCACGCCCAGCTCCTGGGCCTTGGCCAGCTTCGAGCCCGCATTCTCTCCGGCGACCAGGAAGTCGGTCTTCTTCGAGACCGAGCCCGAGACCCGGCCGCCGGCGGCCCGGATCGCGTCCTCGGCGGCTTGCCTGTCGTAGCCGGCGAGCGAGCCGGTCACGACCAGGGTCTTGCCCGCCAGCGGTCCATCTGCACCGGCCCCACCGTCGCCGCCGGCCGGCGGCCGGATCGCCGGCCGCTCGGCCTCGACGCCGGCCTCGACCAGCTCGGCCAGCACGCCCCGGGTGGCCGGTTCGGTGAAGTAGCGGGTCAGCCCCGCAGCGACGGTCGCGCCGACCCCGGGGACGGCCTCGAACTCGTCCGGTTGCTCGGCGGCGATCCGGTTCAGCTCGGCGGCGGCCCGCGCCGTCCAGCCGTCCGGGCCACCCATCGGCTCGTCGTCGGCCGGCGGGATCCGGGCGGCCAGCCAGCCGGCCAGGTCGATCGCGGTCTGCTCGCCGACCTGGGGGATGCCCAGCGCGTTCAGGATCCGGGCCAGCGGCCGGCGCCGGGCCCGGTCGATCGCGGCGACCAGGTTCTCGGCGCTCTTCCGCCCGTACCGGTCGAGGGTCATCAGGGTCTCGACGTCGAGCCGGAAGAAATCGGCCCGGGAGCCGAGCAGGCCGCGCTGGAGGAGCTGCTCGACCACCGCCCAGCCGGCGCCCTCGATGTCCATCCCGCCCCGGCCGGCGAAGTGGCCGTACTCCTGGCCGACCCGGGCCGGGCAGCTCAGGTTGGGGCAATAGTGGCGGACGGCTCCTTCGTCGCGGACGACCGGCGTTGCGCAAACCGGACAGACGGCGGGCATCTCGAACTCAGTCTCGGCCCCGGTCCGGGCCTCGAGGACCGGTCCCACGACTTCGGGGATCACGTCGCCGGCCTTCTGGAGGATGACCGTGTCGCCGATCCGGATGTCCTTGCGCCGGACCTCGTCGAGGTTGTGGAGCGTCGCCCGGGCAACCGTCGAACCGGCGACCTTGACCGGCTGGAGGTGGGCCACCGGAGTCAGCGTTCCGGTGCGCCCGACGTAGGCCACGATCGCCTCGACCACCGTCCGGACCTGCTCGGGCGGGAACTTGTAGGCGATCGCCCAGCGCGGCGCGCGAGCCACCAGGCCGAGCCGGGCCTGCTGGTCGAGCCGGTCGACCTTGACCACGACCCCGTCGGTCTCGTAGGGCAGCCCGTGGCGCCGTTCGCGCCAGGTCTCGATGAACGCGATCACGCCCTCGATGTCGAGGCCGGCGGCGCTCTCGGGATTGACCGGCAGGCCGAGCTCGGCCAGCCGGGCGAGGGCGGCCGACTGGGTCGTGACGTGGGCCTCGGGCCCGGCCTCGATCAACTGGTAGAACCAGGCCGACAGGCGCCGGCCGGCGGTCACCGCCGGGTCCATCTGGCGGAGCGAGCCGGCGCCGCTGTTACGCGGGTTGGCGTACAGGGCCAGGCCGGCTTCCTCGCGCTCGGCGTTGATCCGGGCAAACTCGGCCTTGGGCATGTAGACCTCGCCGCGTGCCTCGATCGAGATCGACGCGGCCAGCCGGGCCGGGATCGCCGCGATGGTGCGCAGGTTGGCGGTGACGTCCTCGCCGGTCGTGCCGTCGCCCCGGGTGGCGCCCAGGACGAAGCGGCCGGCCTCGAACTGGAGGCTGATCGCCAGGCCGTCGATCTTGAGCTCGGCCCCGTAGCGCAGGTCGGGCGCGGCCTCGGGAGCCGCGGGCAGGCCGAGGCCCTTCCGGACCCGGGCGTCGAAGGCGCGCAGCTCGTCGGGGGAGAAGGCGTTGCCCAGCGACAGCATCGGCCGGCTGTGGCGGACCTCGGCGAAGCTGGACGAGGTCTGGGCACCGACCTTGACCGTCGGCGAGTCGTCCGTGCGCAGGTCGGGGAAGGCGGTCTCGATGGCGACCAGCTCCCGGAACCGGGCGTCGTACTCGGCATCGGACAGCTCGGGCGCGTCCTCGAGGTAGTACAGCCGGTTGGCCCGTTCGATCTCCGTAGCCAGGATCGCGTGGCGCTCGGCGGCGGATGCCGGCCCGGCCGCCTGGGCGGCCTCGACGAGCGCCGGATCGACCGGCAGGTTGCTCATCGACTCAGCCGATCAGCTCGAGGTTGGCCATGCTCGCCAGCATCGTCTTGTGGCCGATTCCGCCGTCCCGGAAGGCGACCGTCACCTCCTCGTCGTCGCGCGTCAGCCGTGCCGACACGACGATCCCATCGCCGAAGCGGGCATGTCGGACCCGGTCGCCATCGCGGTAGCGGCGCTCGCCGGGCACGATCGGGCGAGGCGGGATCCGGGCCGGCGCCTCCTCGATCCGCCGGACCGGCAGGTCGTCGGGCGCTTCGCGATCGACGTCGGCCGGATCGTCCCAGGCCCGGATCCCCCGGCCGGGCGTCGTCAGCTCGCCCGAGCGGGCCCCGGCGGCGTACGACGAGCGCTTCGCGGCGAGATCCCGGGTCGGGGCGAAGGCGGTCCCGGCGGGTGGGGCCCCGGGCCGGCCGCTGCCCTGCCGGTAGGCGCCGCCGCCGGCCCGGATCGGCGTCCCGAAGCGGCTCGAACGCCGGGCGCCGAAGACGAGCTCGAGGTCGAGCGGGCCGTCGGCGTGCTCTTCGTCGTTGCGCAGGTTGGGGCCTTCCATCAGCTCGGACGGGATCTCGAGCAGGAAGCGCGACGGGACGGTCGCCCCGCTGGCGCCCCAGGTGGCCCGGTGCCAGGCATGCGACAGGAACAGCCGGCGCTTGGCCCGGGTGATCCCGACGTAGGCCAGCCGGCGCTCCTCCTCGAGCTGGCGCTCGTCGTCGAGGGCCCGGCTGTGCGGGAAGGTGCCCTCCTCCAGGCCGGCGATGAAGACGACCGGGAACTCGAGGCCCTTGGCCGCGTGGAGGGTGATCATCGTGACCGCGTCGGCATCGCCGGCATACGAATCCTGGTCGGCGACCAGGGCCGTCTCCTCGAGCAGCCGGTCGAGGGCGTCCTCGGGTGACAGGTCGTCATAGCGGGTGGTCACGGAGCGCAGCTCGAGCAGGTTGTTCCAGCGGTCCTCGCCCTCCTCGGAGCCGTCGGCGAGCATCGCCCGGTAGCCGGTTCGCTCAAGGACCGCATCGAGCAGCTCGGGCAGGGGCAGGACGCCGATCCGGGTGCGGAGCGAGCGGATGACCACGGCAAAGTCGGCCAGGGCCGCGCGCGGCCGGGGCCCGATCGACTCGACCCGGCCCTCGGCGGCTGCCTCGACCGCCGCCCAGAAGGTGCCGATCGACTCGCGCCCGGCGGCCGCCCGGAGGGCCTCGACCGTCTTGTCGCCGATCGCCCGGGCGGGCACGTTGATGATCCGCTCGAAGGCGATCCCGTCCGTGTCACTGCGCAGGATGCGCAGGTAGGCCAGGGCGTCCTTGACCTCCCGGCGCTGGTAGAAGCGGGTCCCGCCGATCAGCTGGTAGCGGATCCCGTAGCGCAGGAACGCTTCCTCGATCGCCCGGCTCTGGGCGTTGGTGCGGTACATGACGGCCACGTCGCGCGGGCTGGAGCGGCCTTCCTCGTCGTCCGCCTTGCGGGTCAGCAGCGATCCCCCGCCGATCAGGCCCTCGACCTGGCGGGCGATCCACTCGGCCTCCTCTTCCTGGTTGTAGGCCTCGAAGCGCTGGATCGGCCGGCCGCCGGCCTGCTCGGTCCACAGCTTCTTGTCGGTCCGGGCGGTGTTCTTGCTGACGACGGCATGGGCGGCATCGAGGATCAGCTGGGTCGAGCGGTAGTTCTGCTCGAGCTTGACCACCGTCGCGTTCGGCTCGTCGCGCTCGAAATCGAGGATGTTGCGCAGGTCGGCGCCGCGCCAGGAATAGATCGACTGGTCGTCGTCGCCGACGACGCACAGGTTGTGGTGGCGGGCGGCGAGCGCCCGGACCCACAGGTATTGGGCCCGGTTCGTGTCCTGGTATTCGTCGACGTGGAGGTAGCGCCAGCGGTCCTGGTAGCGGCTGAGGACGGCCGGCGCCTCCTCGAACAGACGCACGGCGTCGAGCAGGATGTCGTCGAAGTCGAGCGCCCCGAGGGCGCGCAGGCGGGCCTGGTAGATCCGGGCCAGGTGGGCGACCTGGCGCTCGTGATGGTTCAGCGCACCATCGGCCAGGGCGTCGGCGTCGAGCATCTCGTTCTTGGCCCGGCTGATCGAGCCGAGGACGGCCGCCGGCCGGAACTCGCCGGTCGCGGGCAGGTCTTCTTCCTTGAGGATCTGCTTCATCAGGGTCTGCTGGTCGTCGCTGTCGTAGATCACGAAGCGTCGGTCAAGGCCGATCGCCGCCCCGTCGCGGCGCAGGGCCCGGGCACAGACGGCGTGGAAGGTGCCCGTCTCGACCTCCCGGCCGGCCTCACCGACGAGCGCCACGATCCGCTCGCGCAGCTCGCCGGCCGCCCGGTTGGTGAAGGTCACGGCCAGGATCTGCCAGGGCCGAACGCCCAGCACGCCGACA
>DATGGC010000082.1:0-3351 GCA_035308745.1 Candidatus Limnocylindrales bacterium
GCATTGACGACGGCGAAGCCCTGGCGACTGAGCCAGCTCGCCACGTGCGCGATGTCGGCCAGCGGCAGGCCGAAGCGAGCACCGAAGTCAGCCGCGCTCAGGTAGCGCCGATAGGCGGGGCCGGCCGGGTCCGAGATCGCCGCCGCGGCCGAGGCGATCCCGCCCGCCCCGGGCAGCAGCAGGTCGGCGTCGAAGACGATCGATTCGCCCTGAGCGGCAGGCTGCTCCGTGGCCGCAGCCGCCGCGGGCCGCGTGAGCGCGAGCGCAGCGGACGACTGGCAGACGACGCCGGCGGCGAGCAGCACGCTCGCGGCCAGGGCCGCGCCCGGGACTAGTTGCCGGCCGGCCATCGGAAGTCCTCGATGATCGGGTCGACCAGCTGGCGCGAGAGCATGTGCCAGGTGAGCTCCGGTGGGCCGTGCTGGGCGATCTCATCGGGGTCCAGGGTCCGGACCGTGATCGCCACGGTGAGCCCGGCGTGGGTCGCCGCGACGATCGAGTAGCGGACCGGCGAGATCGGCGTCCCGTCGGTGTCGTCGAGCGTGCCGACGTAGACCGCGGCGATCCCTGCCACGTCGCCGATCTCGGGTCCCTTGACGGCGTAGTACGAGCCCGTATCGGGCGCCAGGTCCGGCACCGACTGGGCCAGGGCGGCGACCCGGGCCTGGAGCAGCTGCTCGGGCGTGTCGTTCGTGCTCGAGGCGCCCTCGACGATCACCCAGTCCTCGCGATCCGCATTGGGATCGGACGGCGACTTGAGCTGGAGGAGATCCTGCTCGTCCTGCTGGACATCCCAGGCATCCGCGTCGTAATGGAACGAGAACCCGAACTCGGAGCTCGACCACGCGGTCCCCACGACCAGCTCGTCGCTCGCGCTGCCGCCCTGGGTGCCGCCAGTGCTGGTCGTCCCCGTCCCGGGTGGCTTGGGCGGCACGCTGCACGGGGCCGGCGCCGTCGGGCAGCTCGAAGCCGGCGCCGACGGGGTCAGGGCCGACACGACGACCAGGGTGATGACCAGGACCACGATGAAGATGATCGCGAAGCGGACCAGCGGGCTGCCCGACCGGCGGGGCTGGTCCGCGAAGCTGCCCTGGGGGTCCGCCCGGGCCATCCAGCCGCTCATGGTGCGGGCGCCGGTGCGTCGGGTGGCGCGCTGGTCGATGGACCGGGGATCGGCGTGGTCGTCCGCGTCCTGGTCGACTTCGGCAGCGCCTGGAGCGAGATCCCGCACCAGCCGCAGAAGGTGTGCCCCGGGGTCATCCGGCCGCAGTTCGGGCAGCGCGTCGGCGGCCCGATCCCGGACTCGTTTGCCTCCTCGAGCAGGCCCAGGTGGATCGCCCCGCGCAGCCAGAGCAGGCCGAGGGCCGCCGCGACCGCCGTCACGACCAGGCCGGCCAGGAGCGGCAGCTGCACCCGGGCCGCCGCGCTGATGGCCAGGAGGACGACTGCCGCAACAATCGTGACCAGCGGGATCCCAAGCGGGCCCAGGGCCCGGCGATCGTTGACCGGGGCCCGATAGCGGAGCCAGAACGCGGCGCAGATCGAGCCCACGATCGTGGCCAGGAGGACCGGTTGGGCGACGCCAAGGGTGGCCAGTCGGGCCAGCCACGGCCACGGGTCGCCGCCGGGCCGCAAGCCGCCCATCAGCAGGTCGCTCGCCCGGACGACGCCGAACGCGCTGGCGTAGACCGCCCCGGAGATCGCCCCGAAGGTGGCCCCGTCGAGGACGTCGTTGAAGGCCGGGTGGCGGATCAGGGCAAGCGGCCCGAGGGTCGCCAGGGCCGCGCCGAGGAGTGCCAGCCCGATCGCGCCGGGGATCGCCCCGGTCAGGCTGGTGCCGCTGTCGATGGCGGCCGAGCTGCCCGCCAGCCGGCCGGCCGCACCGAGCACGGCCCCCACGGCCACGCCCCAGGCCAGGGTCGCGACGATGATCGTCAGCGGCGCCCGCTCGTAGAGGTCGACCTCGATGAAGTACAGGACGAACAGGATCGGGACCAGGATCGCCGCGGCCACCAGGGCGATCGGGTAGAAGCCGGCGATGGCCAGCGCGGCGATGAATGCGATCCCCAGCAGGAACGCGGCTCGGAACGAGGCGTAGCCGGCCGCGGGCAGGTGCGGGAAGAGGGTCGAGAAGAGGCGGATCGCCTGGACGGGCTCGCCGGGATGGGCCGCGAACTCATGGCGTCGGGCGAACCCGTCGAGGGGCGAGCCGCAGCGGACGCAGAAGTGCAGGTGGGGCACGGTCTGGCCGCAATGCGGACAGACCTTCTCGCCCTCGCCGGTCACCCGCGGCGCCGGCGGCATCTCTGGCGGCTGCATCTCTGGAGGGTAGCGCAGGCCCCGCCGCCCCTTCTCGTTCTTGACCCGGTTCGTAACCGAACGCGACCGCCGAAGCGATGGAGAAGGCGCTGGCCGTCAACATCGCGGCCAAGGCCTAGAACGAGACGGGCAGCAGCTCGAAGGCGCGGTCGGTGGGGGTCATGATCCGCCGGGGCGTGCCGCTGATCTCGTAGTCGGAGATTCGCGAGAAGAGCTCCTGGAACGCGATCCGGGCCTCGAGCCGGGCCAGGGGCGCCCCGATGCAATGGTGGATCCCCTCGCCGAAGGCCAGGTTCCGCTCCGGCTCGCGGGCGATGTCGAGGCGGTCCGGCTCGGGCCAGCGCCGATCGTCGTGGTTGGCCGACGCCCAGATCAGGCTGACGTGGGCCCCCGCCGGGATGACGGTGTCGTAGGCCTCGACCTCATGGGCCGTCGTGCGCATCAGGGTCTGGATCGGCGGATCGAAGCGCAGGAACTCCTCGATCGCGTTCGGCAGTCGGTCCGGCTCGTCGCGCAGGATCCGCCGTTGCTCGGGCCGCGTCGCCAAATGGAAGAGGGCATTCGAGATCAGGCCGGCGGTGGTCGTGATGCCGGCCAGGAAGAGCAGGATCGCGCTGCCCTGGATCTCGTCGCGACTCAGGGTTCCCGCCCGGTGAGCTTCGACCATCGTGCCCAACAAATCGTCGCGGGGGTGGGCCAGCCGCTCTTCGGCGGCCCGACCGATGTACTCCCGGAGCTGGTCGCGGGCCGCCAAGGTACTGGGCGGCAGCTCGCGCTCGCCGGGCACCCGGTCGAGCAGGTGGCCGAACCAGTCGAGGAGCATCGGGTGGTCCGCTTCCGGGAACCCCAGCCAGGTGCAGATCATCGTGCCCGGCAGCGGCCGGGCCAGGTCCCGGGCGAAGTCGGCGTGGTCCGAGGCCACGATCCGGTCGACGAGCTGCGTCGCCGTGACCCGGATGGCCGGCTCGAACTTCTCGCGAATCGCGGTCGGGTTGAAGGCCTGCTTGAAGACGCTCCGCAGCCTGGTGTGGA
>DATGGC010000083.1:0-4820 GCA_035308745.1 Candidatus Limnocylindrales bacterium
CCCAGCAGGACCCGCCGGCCATCTTCCTGGTCGGCCAGGGCAGCCTGTACGGGACCGTGGGCACGGGCCTGAGCTGGAAGCCGAACGTCCAGGGCTACATCCCGGTGGTCAACGTCAGCTACACGCCGTAGCCTCCGCGCACCGCAACCTGGCGCCCGTGGCCGCAACCTGATGGCAACCTGCGCCGGGACGATGTAGGATTCCCGGGACTGCGAAAGCCGACTCCCTGGGCGTCCCCGCAAGGCCGCCCAAGGTACGCGCGGCCGGTCGACCACCGCCGATTCCGATCGGCCCTGGTCGATGCGGGCTGCCGCCGAACGGGAGTAGATCGTGAGTCCAACCCAGCAATCCGTCGGAACCCGGGCTTCGATCGGCAGCGTCCTGCGCGCCAACCTCTCGACTGCCGAGCTGTACGAGGATGCGATCCGGGCGGGCGAGGGCCTGCTGGCCGCCGAGGGCCCGCTCGTCGTGCGCACCGGCCGCCACACCGGCCGCTCGCCCGAGGACAAGTTCATCGTCGCCGAGCCATCGAGCGAGGCGAAGATCGGCTGGGGCGCCGTCAACCGGCCCATCTCCGAAGCCAACTACGAGCGCCTCCGGGCGCGCCTGCTCGCGTACACCGCCCGCCGGCCGATCTATGCCCAGGACCTGTTCATCGGCGCGGCGCCCGAGCATCGCCGCTCGCTGCGGGTCTACACCGAGACCGCCTGGGCCAGCATCTTCGCCCGCAACCTCTTCCGCCGGCCGTCGACCGCCGAGCTGGCCACCTTCGCGCCCAACTTCACGATCATCGACGTGCCCTCGTTCAAGGCCGATCCGGCGACCGAGGGCACCCGGACGGAGACCGCGATCCTGCTCCACCTCAAGCGGATGGAGATCCTGATCGTGGGCACCGAGTACGCCGGCGAGATCAAGAAGGGCGCCTTCACGGTCATGAACTACCTGCTGCCCGACGAGGGGATCCTGCCGATGCACTCGGCGGTCAACGTGGGCAAGGCGGGCGATCCGGCGATCTTCTTCGGGCTCTCGGGGACCGGCAAGACGACGCTCTCCGCTGATCCCGAGCGCAGCCTGATCGGCGACGACGAGCACGGCTGGGGCACGGCCGGCGTGTTCAACTTCGAGGGCGGCTGCTACGCCAAGACGATCCGCCTGTCGTCCCTCTACGAGCCCGACATCTTCTCCACCACCCGCCGGTTCGGGACGATCCTGGAGAACGTCGACCTCGACCCGGCCAGCCGCGAGCTGAACCTCGATTCGGACCGCTTCACCGAGAACACCCGGGGCGCCTACCCGCTCGAGTTCATCGGCAACGCCGATCCGACCGGCATGGCCGGCCAGCCACGGACGGTGATCCTGCTGACCGCCGATGCGTTCGGGGTCCTGCCTCCGATCGCTCGCCTGACCCACGACCAGGCCGCCTACCACTTCCTGTCGGGCTATACCGCCAAGCTGGCCGGGACGGAGATCGGGGTCAAGGAACCCAAGGCCACCTTCTCGACCTGCTTCGGGGCGCCGTTCATGCCCCGCCCGCCGGAGGAGTACGCCGCGCTGCTCGTCGAGCGCCTGGCGCGCTTCGACGTCCCGGTCTGGCTGGTCAACACCGGCTGGACCGGCGGGCCGTACGGGACGGGCGAGCGGATGAACATCGGCCAGACCCGCTCGATGGTCCGGGCGGCCCTCAACGGGGCGCTGGCCGACATCGCGACGGTCCCCGACCCGCGGTTCGGCTTCGGCGTCCCGGTCAGCTGTCCCGATGTGCCGGCCGAGGTCCTCCAGCCGCGTGACACGTGGCAGGATCAGGCCGCGTACGATCAGGCCGCGGCCCGCCTGGCCCGGATGTTCGCCCAGAACTTCGAGCAATACGCGGACCATGTCGCCCCGGCCATCCGTGACGCCGGTCCGCGGACTGACGCCTGACGCGCCAGGCAGAACGCCCAGGCCAATCCCCGGCCGGGGCCCTGACAACTGAAGGGAGTACCAGCGGATGGCCCGCCACAAGGTGACCGTCGTCGGCGCCGGCAATGTCGGAGCGACGACCGCCCAGCGGATCCTCGAGGCCGGCCTGGCCGACGTCGTCCTGATCGATATCGTGGAAGGCCTGCCCCAGGGCAAGGCGCTCGACCTGGCCGAGGCCGCCCCGGTCGTCGGCCATGACGCCCGGATCACGGGGACCAACGACTATGGCGACACGGCCGGCTCGGACATCGTGATTGTGACGTCGGGCCTCGCCCGGCAGCCCGGGATGAGCCGCGACGACCTGTTGGCCAAGAACGCCGGGATCGTTCGCTCGGTCGTGCAGCAGGCTGCCGCCCAGTCCCCGAACGCGATCCTGATCATCGTGACCAATCCCCTCGACGCGATGTGCCACGTGGCGCTCGAGGCGTCGGGGTTCCCCCGCGAACGGGTCCTGGGGATGGCCGGCGTGCTCGATTCGGCGCGCTTCCGCTATTTCATCGCCGCCGAGCTGGGCGTGTCCGTCGAGGACACCCACGCCTTCGTCCTGGGCGGCCACGGCGACACGATGGTCCCCCTGCCGCGCTACTCGACGGTTGCCGGCATCCCGATCACCGAGCTGCTGAGCGCCGAGCGGGTCCAGGCGCTGTGCGACCGGACGGCCAACGGCGGCGCGGAGGTCGTGGCCCTGCTCAAGACCGGCTCGGCCTACTACGCGCCGGCCGCTTCGACGTTCGAGATGGTCGACGCGATCCTGGGCGATCGCCGGCGGGTCCTGCCCTGTGCGGTCCTGCTCAAAGGCGAGTTCCGGACGACGGACCTGTTCGTCGGCGTGCCCGCGATCCTGGGCGAGCATGGTCTCGAGCGGGTCCTGGAGATCGAGCTGCGCCCGGAGGAGCAGGCCGCCTTCGACCATTCGGCCGCGGCCGTCCGCGAGCTCGTCGACAAGCTGGCCGCCCTGTAGCGTGGCCCGGCCGTGCCGTGCTGACCCGGGCGGGAGCGTTGGTGGACCGGCGCCCGGCGGCGCCCCCCTGAGGAGCCGTGCGCGGTCCGTCAGCGCATCCCCATCCGCAGATTCGCCCCGGGCCGAGGGTTGAGCGAGCAACCACCCGACAGGCAACCTGTCAGCTGGCCGACAGCAATCGATTAACGTGACGATTGGGCCGAGCTGGGCCTTTGGTACGCTGCACCAACAGTGCCATCGGCCGTCATCAGCCTGACCTTCGACCCCTACCTGCGCCTCTTCGGCCAGGCCGTGCGCTGGGAGACGCTGGCGGTCGGCGTGGCCGTCTTCGCCGCCCTGGTCGTCGCTGCCCTCGCCGCCGACCGGGCAGCGCGCGCTTCCGGCGGCGGGCGCTCGCTGGGCCGTGACGACATGCTGTTCATCGTCCTGGGGATCATCCCCGGAGCGGTGCTCGGCGGCCGGCTCACGTACGTCCTGGTCCACCTCGACTACTACCAGGCCAACCCGACGTTGATCGTCGATCCGTCGAGTGGCGGCCTGGCCCTCAGCGGCGCGGTCGTGCTCGGGACCCTCACCGGGATCTACGTGGCCGGCCTCCTCGACGCACCGGTCGGCCGCTGGCTCGACATCGCCGCCGTGGCCTTGATCGTCGGGCTGGGGCTGGGCAAGCTGGGCCAGGTCCTGGGCGGCAGCGGCCAGGGCGCCCTGTCGAGCGTCAGCTGGGCAACTGCCTATCTCGGCCCCGGTCCATGGGGCGTCCTCGGTCCCGACCTGCCGGCTCAGCCGTCGCAGGTCTACGAGGCGTTGGGCGACGGGTTGTTGCTGGTCGTGCTCCTCGTCCTTGGCCGGCTGCGGCCCTTCCGGGGCGGCCAGGGCCGCCGGTTCGCGGTTGCGCTCGGTGGCTGGGCGTTGGTGCGCTTCGTCGTCGCCTTCACCTGGCGCGACGCGGCCGTCGCCGGAGGCCTGCGCGCGGAACAGCTCGTCGACCTGGTGATGCTCCTGATCGCCCTGGTCGCCCTCGCCGGGCTCGCCCGCCGCCCTGCTACCATCGCCGAACCGACGCCAAGTGGAACACCGCCGGCCGTTCCGTCGGGCGCCTAGCGCCGCCGACCAGTCCACGAGAGGACGCCCCATGACCCAGGTCGCCGAACCCCGTCCAGCCGCCGCGCCCACTGCTCCGAGCCATGCCGAATCCGTCGTGCACTGGATCAATGGGGCGCGCTCGGCCGCGACCTCGGGTCGTTCCGGCGCAATCTTCGACCCGGCGACGGGCGCCGTGGCCCGACAGGTCGACTTCGCCTCGGTCGCCGATGTCGACCGGGCCGTGGCCGCCGCCTCGGCCGCGTTTCCCGCCTGGCGCGCGCTGTCGCTCTCGAAGCGAACCGAGATCCTGTTCCGGATCCGGAACCTGGTCGAGGCCCATCGCCGTGACCTGGCCGCGCTGCTCACGGCGGAGCACGGCAAGGTGACCTCCGACGCCCTGGGCGAGGTCGCCCGCGGCCTCGAGAACCTCGAGTTCGCGTGCGGCGTGCCGCAGCTCCTCAAGGGCGGCTTCAGCGAGCAAGTCTCGAGCGGCGTCGATGTCTACCAGATCCGCCAGCCGCTGGGCGTCGTCGCCGGGATCACCCCGTTCAACTTCCCGGCGATGGTCCCGATGTGGATGTTCGGCAACGCCCTGGCCTGCGGCAACACGTTCATCCTCAAGCCGTCCGAGAAGGATCCCTCGGCGTCGCTCCTGCTGGGCGAGCTGCTCAAGGAGGCCGGCGTGCCCGACGGCGTGTTCAACGTCGTTCAGGGCGACAAGGTGGCCGTCGACCGGCTGCTGGAGCACCCCGAGATCGCTGCCCTGAGCTTCGTCGGCTCGACCCCGATCGCCCGCTACATCTACGAGACCGGGACC
>DATGGC010000084.1:0-7212 GCA_035308745.1 Candidatus Limnocylindrales bacterium
CGAACAGGAACGCGATCTCCAGGGCGATGTTGGTCACGATCGGCAGCAGGGCATTCCGGAAGGCGTGCCGGAAGACCACCGTCCGGCCCGGCAGGCCCTTGGCCCGCGCCGTCCGGACGTAGTCCTGGCTGAGCGACTCGAGCATCGCCGAGCGGACGAAGCGGCTGTCGCCGGCCACGCTGACCGCGATGAGGGTGGCCACCGGCAGGATCAGGTGGGCCCCGATGTCATACAGCTGCGGCCAGGGGTTGGCGAAGAAGGCCGTCCAGTAGGCACTCGTCGCGAACGGGGCCGGCGAGGTGCGCACGTTGATGATCCCCTGCACGGGGAACCAGCGCAGCTCGACGCCGAAGATGAAGATCAGGATCAGGCCGAGCCAGAAGGTCGGCAGCGAATAGAAGATGTAGCTGAAGATCGTGATGACCTGGTCGATCAGGCTGTAGCGCTTGACCGCCGCCAGCACGCCGGCCAGGGTCGCGATGACGACCCACAGGATCCAGGCGGTGCCCATCAGGATCGCGGTCGCCGGCAGGCGCTGGGCGATCAGGTCGAGGACCGGCTGGCCCGACGAGATCGAGAAGCCGAAGTCGCCGTGGATCACCCCGTTCGTCCCGCCGCCGAGGAACTCGGGCAGGAAGTTGGGCAGGCCATGAGCCGACAGGAAGCCGCCGCCGGTGCAGTTGTAGACACCGAGCCAGCCCAGGTATTCCTGGATCGTCTGCAGGATGTCCGCGTTGCGGACCAGGCACCAGCGCTGGAGCCAGGCGGTGACCTGCTCAGGCGTGATGTGCGGGTTCTGGTTGAACGCCGCCTGGGGTCCACCGGGGGCCTGCTGCATCAGCAGGAAGCTCACGACCGTGATCAGCCAGATCACGGGCAACGCCTCGATGACGCGCCGGATGATGAACTTCGTCATGTTGCAGCTCCGAGGAGAACTCGTCGGGCGCCCGCGGCCCGCCACTTGTTCATTCGGTCGGACGCCTCGATCGGATGCTAGGGAGCGGCGGGGCCGATGGCCGGCCCCGCCGCTCTGTAAGGGCGAGGAATGCTGGGCGCCGTCGAGGAGGCGGCGCCCAACGTCGAACTACTTCGAGAACCAGTCCTCGACGTCCCAGGTGGGACCCGTGGCGCTCGGGTTGTACATCGGCCAACCGCCGAGGTGCGCACCGACGCCCGTGGTCTCAGCCCGGTAGTACAGCGGGATCTCGGGCGTCCCGCCGACATAGGCGTCCTGAACTGCTCCGGCGTCCTTCTGCTGTGCAGCAGGATCGACGTCGGCCTTGAGGGCGGTGAGGGCTGCGTCCATGTTCGGATCACTGAAGCGCGTGTCGTTCGACCCGGAATGGTCGCCCAGCTCGGGGAACTGGGTCGAGTCGTACGCGTAGTAGTAATCGTTGTACGGGCTGCCCGTGAGGACGTAGGCGAAGTCCGCCAGGTCGTAGTTGCCGCGGTAGATGCTGCAGTCGGTGTCGGGCTTCGTGTCGGCCCAGCCGGCGAAGACGACCGATCCGGCATCACCGGTCTTGATCGTGCTCTTGATGTGGATCGCGGTCAGGTAGCCCTGGACCTTCTGAAGCTCGGTCAGGCGGGTGGGGTTACCCGAGGTGGTGCACAGCTCGAGGTTGACGTCCTTGCCGGCGAGCTGGCGGTTGCCATCGGAACCGACCGGCATGATCGGGTCGAGGAGGGCATTGGCGCCGGCATCGTCGAAGGCCGGGCAAGTCTCGGTCTTGGCGTACCACAGGCTGGGAGGCGTCGGCGAGCAGGCCGGCGGAACGTTCGCGCCGGGGAAGACCGCCGCGATGAGGTCCGGCTTGTTGATCGACATGGCGATGGCCTTGCGGACGTCAGGCATCCACAGACCGTTGCCGCGGGTCTTGTTCGGGTCGTTGTTGACGTCAAGGTGCTCGTACTGCCACGCCGGCTGGAGCTCGGCCGCACCAACCGTCGGGTCGGTGCCTTGAATGGTCGAGTAGTCGGCCTGGGTCATATCGAGGGCCAGGTCGATCGCGCCGCTCTTGAAGGCTGCGATCTCGCCGTCCTTGCTGTCGAACAGCTGGAACTTGAGGCCCGCGAGGTACGGCGCATGCGCCGTGCCGCCGACCGCGAGGTCAACGCCGCCGTGCCAGTTCGGGTTCGGCAGGTAGTCGATCTCGGTCTTGGAGGCGTTGGTGATCATGAACGGCCCGTTGAACGGGACGCTGGCGATCGCCGAGCTGATCGGCATCGACTTGGCCGCGTCGGCGACCTTGAAGGTGCCCAGCCACTTGGCCTGGAAGAAGGTGTTACCGATCAAGTTCAGCCAGCCCGGGTAGAGCTCCTTGAAGTGGAGCGTGGCCGACAGGCCGTCCGAGGAGACGTCGATCGAGCTGATCTCGGCAAACGGCGAGCACTCGATGCAGCCGGACTGGGCCGGGTCGTTGGCGAACTGCCAGGTGGCCTTCCAGTCGTTCATCGTGACGGGCGTGCCATCCGACCACTGCAGGCCGGAGCGCAGGGTGACCGCGACGGTGAAGGTGGTGCCGGTGATGACGACTCCGCCGTTCTCGAGGGTCGGGATCGACGCCGCGAGGTCGGGCATGTACTTGCCGTCAGAGGTGATCGTGATCAGGCCGCGCAGGCCCGGGGTGACGGCCTCGACCGTGGTGAAGGCCGACGAGTAGAACGGGTTCAGGTTGTCAGGCGGCTGCCATTCGCCCATCACGATCGTCCCACCCGGCTTGGCGCCGGTCGGGGGCTGGAAGTTCGTACCGAACATCGCAGCGTCGAGGGCCGACGTCGGGCTCGCCGCGGGACCCGAAGGGGTTTCGCTCGCGACCGGCGCGGTCGACGCGGGCGGCGGCGCCTGCGTCGAAGGGGCAGTGGTTGCCGTGCCGCTGCACGCTGCAAACACCATCGCCGAGACGGCGAGCAGACTGCCAAAACGTTTCCGCATCTAATCTCCTCCAGCTGGCACAAGGCCAAGGGTCATCCGGACTCGGCGGGTGGCGTTCTCTGGTGCACCGCGATCTCGGACAGCTACGTGCTTGCCCGCAGTTCGTGGACAACACCATGCAAACGCGTCGCCAACAACGACGCCGCCGGTAATATGGGCGGGCTGGTGGCCCCTGTCAAATCAATCCGGACAGGGGGTCTCGATCCCGGTCATCGCCCGCCAGCGCAGGTTCGGCTGGCGGGCGGCGGTGGCTTCGTCGAGTCGCCGGACCGGTGCGCTGTGGGGCGCGTCGTGGACCAGCCCGGGCGTCTCGGCCGCCTCGGCCGCGATCCTGATCAGCGCGTCGGCGAAGGCATCGAGCGTCTCGAGCGCCTCGGTCTCGGTCGGCTCGATCAGCATCCCCTCCTCCACGATCAGCGGGAAGTAGATCGTGGGCGGGTGGAAGCCGTAGTCGATCAGCCGCTTGGCGATGTCCAGGGTCCGGATCCCTGTGCGGTGCTTGATCGTCGCCGCCGACGCCACGAACTCGTGCTTGCAGTGGCGCTCGTAGGGAATGTCGTAGGTGCCGGCCAGCCGGCGCTTGAGGTAGTTGGCGGCCAGGACGGCATCCTGGCTGACCTCCGCCAGGCCCTCGGCCCCGTGGGCCCGCAGGTAGGCGTAGGCCCGGACCAGGACCCCGGTGTTGCCGACGAAGCTGCGCAGCCGGCCGATGCTCGTGGGCCGCTCGCCCGGTCGCTCCAGGCGGAATGAGCCGTCGTCGGCCTTGAGCACCCGCGGGGCAGGCAGGAAGGGCACCAGGCGGGGCCCGACGCCAACCGGGCCGGCGCCCGGCCCGCCGCCGCCGTGGGGCGTGCTGAACGTCTTGTGGGTGTTGATGTGCATCACGTCGAAACCGGCCTCGCCGGGCTTGAAGCGGCCCAGGATCGCGTTCAGGTTGGCCCCGTCCATGTAGGCCAGGGCCCCGGCGGCGTGGACAGCCTCGAGCAGCTCACCGATCCGGGACTCGAACAGGCCCAGAGTCGACGGGTTGGTGATCATCACGGCGGCCGTCCGCGGTCCGAGCGCCGCCCGGAACGCGTCGAGGTCGACGCCGCCGTCGGGCGCCGAGGGCACGGTGATCGTCCGGAAGCCGGCCATCGAGGCGGTGGCCGGATTGGTGCCGTGCGACGAGTCCGGGACGAGGACCTCGAGCCGCTCGTGGTCGCCCCGGCTGCGATGGTAGGCCCGGATCATCAGGATCCCGGTCAGCTCGCCCTGGGCGCCGGCCGCGGGCTGGAGGGAGACTGCGGTCATGCCGCTGATCTCGGCCAGGATCTCCTCCAGCTCCCACAGGATCTGGAGGGTGCCCTGGGCGGTGCTGTCCGGGGCGAGCGGGTGGAGGCCAGCGAAGCCGGGCAGCCGGGCCGCCCATTCGTTGACCTTGGGGTTGAACTTCATGGTGCACGAGCCGAGGGGATAGAAGCCGGTATCGATCGCGAAGTTGAGCTGGCTCAGGTTGACGTAGTGGCGGACCATCTCGAGCTCGTTGAGCTCGGGCAGCGCCGCCGGCTGGCTGCGCCGGGCGGCGGCCGGCAGCCGGTCGAGGGCGTCCTTGGGGGCGTGCGGGATCTTGCCGCCGCCCCGGCCCGGGCGCGACTTCTCGAAGATCGTCGATTGCAGGCGGGGGCCGGTCACGCCCATCGGGCACCACCCAGCTCGGCCTTGAGGGCATCCCCGAAGCGGGCGATCTCGGCGCTCGTGGTCACCTCGGTGGCGCACACCAGGAGGCTGTCGGCAAGGGCCGGATCGCCGGGCTCGATATCGGCCATCAACAGGCCGGCGAGCACGCCCCGCTCGAGCAGCCGGGCATGGACGGCGCGGGCGTCGGGGACCCGGACCAGGAACTCGTTGAGATACGGCCCGGGATGGAGCCGCCCGGCGCCGGCCGCCAGCAGGGCCGCCTCGAGCTCCGCCGCCCGGGCCGCACCGAGGGCCGCCACATCGCGCAGGCCGTGGGGGCCTAACGTGGCCAGGTAGATGCTGGCGGCCAGGGCCAGGAGGGCCTGGTTGGTGCAGATGTTGCTGGCCGCCCGCTCGCGCCGGATGTCCTGCTCCCGGGCACGCATCGTCATCACGAACGCCCGCTGGCCGTCGAGGTCGGTGGTCATGCCCACCAGCCGGCCCGGAATCTGGCGGACGAGGGCGTCGCCGGTGGCCAGGATTCCCAGGTAGGGCCCGCCGTACTGGGTCGGGATCCCGAGCGACTGGCCCTCGCCCGCGGCGATATCCGCGCCGTAGGCGCCGGGCGGCTCGAGGACCGCCAGCGAGACGGGTTCGATGACGGCCACGAACAGCGCCCCGGCCGCGTGGGCCAGGCGCCCGATCTCGGCCATCGGCTCGAGCAGGCCGTAGAAGTTGGGCTGGCCGGCGATCACCCCGGCAACCGGCCGGGCCGAATCCGCCAGGAGCGCCTCGAGGGCGGCCAGGTCGGTCGTGCCGGCGGCCGGACCGACGCCGACGACCGGCACCAGGTCAAGCTCGAGGTCGCCGCCCGAGAGATAGGTGGCCAGCGTCTCGCGATAGTGGGTGTGGACGGCCCGGCTGACGAGGATCCGCCGGCGGCCGGTGGCCCGGCAGGTCATCAGGGCGGCCTCGGCCGTCGCGGCGGCACCGTCGTAGTGCGAGGCGGAGACGACATCCATCGCCAGCAGCTCGGCCAGCAGGGACTGGTACTCGTAGATGCTCTGGAGGGTGCCCTGGCTGACCTCGGGCTGGTACGGCGTGTACGCCGTGTACCACTCGCCCCGGAGCAGGAGCTGGTCGACGACCGGCGGCTGGAAGTGACGGTACGCGCCGGCGCCGAGGAAGCTGGCCAAGTCGGTCCGGTTGCGGCCGGCGAGCGCCTGCAGGTGGACGGCCAGCTCCAGCTCGGGCATGCCCGGCGGCAGGTCGAGCCTGCTGGCCCTGAGCTGGGCCGGGATGTCGTCGAAGAGCTCGTCGATCGATGAGATCCCGATCGCTTCGAGCATCTGCTCGCGATCGGCCAGGGTATGGGGCCCGTAGGGCATTGGACGGTCAGCCCTCGGCGATCAGCTGGTCGTAGGCGGCCGGCTCGAGGAGGGCGTCCAGCTCGGCCAGGTCGGCGACCTTGAGCTTGAGCATCCAGCCGGCTCCGAACGGGTCCGTGTTGACCAGCTCGGGCTGGCCGGCCAGGGCCGGGTTGATCTCGACGACCTCACCGCTCAGCGGCGAGAACAGGTCGCTGACCGCCTTGACCGACTCGACGACACCGAAGGTGGCCGCCGCGGCCAGGGTCCGGCCAATGGCCGGCAGCTCGACGAAGACGATATCCCCGAGCTGCTCGGCGGCGAATGAGGTGATCCCAACGGTGGCTTCAGCGGCGGCCAGCCGAACCCATTCGTGATCCTTCGTGTAGCGCAGGTCTTCCGGGACCATCGAGCGCGAACCTCCTCGGTCGAGCGGCGGAACCGGCCGGCCCGCCCGGTCGAGGTGGGTCAGCGGGGACGGCGGTAGAACGGAAGCGGGACGACCTCGGCGGCGACCCGCGCTGCGCGGATCTCGACCTCCACGATCGTACCCGGTTCGGCGTCGCCCGGCGCGACAAAGGCCATCGCGATCGCCCGACCGAGGGTCGGCGACTGGGTGCCACTGGTGACGATGCCGGTAGTCCGTTCGCCCACGAAGACGGGGTAGCCGTGGCGGGCGATGCCCCGGCCGGTCATCGTCAGGCCGACCAGGAGGCGGGCCGGGCCGCTCTCGGCGACCTTGCGCAGGGCGTCCTGGCCGACGAACGGGACCGGCTTGTCGAGGTGGACCACCCGGCCCAGGTTGGCCTCGTAGGGATTGACGCTGGGGTCGAGGTCGTTGCCGTACAGCGGCATGCCCGCCTCGAGGCGCAGCGTGTCGCGCGCGCCGAGGCCGACCGGGACCATCCCGAACGGCTGCCCGGCCGCCCACAACGCGGCCCACAGCTCGTCGGCCCGGGCGGTGTCGACGAAGACCTCGAAGCCATCCTCGCCGGTGTAGCCGGTCCGGGCCACGAGCGCCGGGATCCCGGCCACGGTGCCCTCGGCGATCCCGTAATAGCGGATCGCGGCCAGGTCGAGGTCGGTCAGGGGGGCCAGGATCTCGACCGAGCGAGGGCCCTGGACGGCGCACAGCGCCATGGCCAGCGAGCGGTCGTCGAGGATCGCCCGGAACGGCTCGATCCGCTTGGCCAGGAGGTCGCTCACGAGCGGCGCATTGCCGGCGTTGGCGACGACCAGGAAGCGCTCCTC
>DATGGC010000085.1:0-2014 GCA_035308745.1 Candidatus Limnocylindrales bacterium
CACCCGACGAGTCGCGATCGGCACCGTCCCCGCCGCGCCGGCTCCGCACCAGAGGTGGCAATGACGACGATCCAGGTGGCTCCGCGAATTGCGCATGTTTCCGATGGAGAAGGAACCCATGTCTGAACTCTCACGACGCGCGTTCATGACTCGCGCCGCGGCCGCGACCGCCGCCGGTGTCGCTGCCTCGAGCGGGATCGTGGCCCTGCCGGGCCTGATCGCCGCGGCCGCCCCAGCGGTTGGCAGCAGCAAGTCCCTCGAGGTTGCCTCGAAGCTCGACCTCAGCTCAGTCGGCCATGACGTGATCGCTCACGTCGCGGACGCCTCGACCGGTGATGTCGTCCTGTTCGTCGGCACCAGCGAGGTCACCTACCACGATCCCGAGCTCGTCGCTCGCCTGCTCAAGGGCGCGCGCACGGCCGGGCAGGAGGCCTAGCCGATGTCCTCTCATCGCGAGGCGCCGTCGATCTCGAAGGATCCCGTCGCCGACAACACCGATACCTACGCCTTCGTCAGCCCCGACAAGCCGTCGACGGTGACGATGATCATGAACTACATCCCCGGCGAATCGCCGGCGGGTGGACCGAACTTCTACGAGTTCGGGACGGACGTCCTGTACGAGTTCGTGATCGACAACGACGGCAACGCGGATGCCGACGTGAAGTACCAGTTCCGCTTCCACACCGAAGTCAAGAACCCCAACACCTTCCTGTACAACTTCGGGCAGATCACCAGCCTGACCAGCGCGGTCTGGAACCGGGTCCAGACGTACTCCGTCACCCGGGTCACGGCCGGCCACACCGAGCTCCTCGGCTCGGACCTGCTCTGCCCGCCGGTCAACATCGGACCGCGCTCCACCCCCAACTACGCCGCCCTGGCCGCCGCCGCCGTCCACACCCTCAAGGACGGCAGCAAGGTCTTCGCCGGCCAGCGCAAGGACGGCTTCTTCGTCGACCTGGGCTCGATCTTCGACCTGGGCGACCTGCGTCCGTTCGAGCACCTCCATCTCATCCCCACCGCCGACGCGGCCGGCCACAACTCGCTGGCTTCGGCGAACGTCCACACGATCGCCCTCCAGGTCCCCAAGACCAAGCTGACCAAGGGTGGCCACAACCCGACGGTCGTGACCGACAGCCGCTCGACCGTCGGGATCTACGCTCGCGCCAGCCGGCGCCACGCGCGCATCCTGCACGGCTCGAAGGACATCGAGTCGGGCTCGTGGGTCCAGGTCTCGCGCCTGGGCAACCCACTGATCAACGAGGTCATCACCCCGATGGCCAAGAAGGACTACTGGAACTCGCGGCGCCCAGCCGGTGACCACGAGTTCATCAAGGAAGTCCAGCACCCGGAGCTCGCTGGGCTGCTGAACGTCCTGTACCCCGGCGTCTTCCCGAACATCGCGGCCTACACCAAGCCGCGCGCCGACCTGCAGGCCATCCTGATGACCGGCATCCCGGCCGGCGTCGTGACCGGCTTCCAGAACTACACGGGGCCGGTCATCGCCGACATGCTCCGCTTGAACATGGCCATTCCGCCGACGACGTCGAGCCCCAGCTTGCTCGGCCTGATCGGTGGCGACGCGGCCGGCTTCCCGAACGGACGACGCGTCTTTGACGACGTGGTCACGATCGAGATCCGGGCCATCGCCGGCGTGACGATCCCGCTCGTCGACCCGAGCTTCACGCCTGACGGCGCGGCCGCGGCCGTCGAGGATGGCACGTCCCCGGGCGACGGTGCGTTCCTCGACCACTTCCCGTACCTGGGCACCCCGCTCAGCGGGTTCGACACCCCGTAGCGGTCGGGCGGCCTGGCCGCCCAGCCACGACGAAGCCCGGTGGCCTGCCAGCCGCCGGGCTTCTCGATTCGGGGACCCGCCGGGCTACGAGCGCTTTGCCCGCCAGTCGACCTCGGCGACCTGGCCGCCGACGATCGTGACCCGATCGACGAGTCCCGGCCGATCGGCCCAGATGCGCCATGTGCCCGCCTTCAGGGCCATGTACAGGCCCGCGTAGAC
>DATGGC010000086.1:0-7274 GCA_035308745.1 Candidatus Limnocylindrales bacterium
TCTCGTGGCGGCAACCGCGGCCTGGCTGGACATCACCAGGACGAAGGTTGCGGCGGCGATGCCGCCGATCAGCTGGGCGACGACGTAGCCGACGCCGGTCATCGGGTCAAGTCGCTTGTCGAGGACGGCGGCGAGGGTCACCGCCGGGTTGAAGTGGCCGCCGGAGATCGCGCCGGCGATGTTGATCGCGACGAACAAGCCGAGGCCGAACCCGAAGGCGATGACGAGCAGGTCGGGACCACCGGGAAAGGCCGTCGTCGACAGGATCGACATCAGGCCGACCAGGAAGAAGACGAACGTGCCGACGAGCTCCGCCAGCAGCTTCCGGGTATCCAACCGAGCACCTCCGCACGCGGCACGCTGGACCAGCCGCATTGGCGGGGGCCACCGTCGGGCGGCTCCCTGTCTAGGCTGCCAGTCTAACGGCACGCTCTGTGCGATCGTTGGACCCGGGCGGCCTCGCCCGGCGGCTAAGGAGATGACCCGTGGATGCTGCTCCGATCATCGAGATGCTCGGCCGCCCGGTTCGCCTGGCGGTGATCGGCGGCGGCCCGGGCAGCTTCATCGGCGCGATGCACCGGACGGCCGCCCGGCTCGACGGTCGCTATGACCTGGTCGCCGGCGTCGTCTCGTCCGATCCGGAGCGCTCGAGGCGAGCCGCCGCCGGGATGGGCATCGATCCGTCGCGGGCGTACGCCGACGCCATCGCGATGCTCGATGCCGAGCGCGACCGGCCGGACGGCGCCGATGTGGTCACGATCGCGACGCCCAACGACAGCCACCACCGCTATGCCCTGGCCGCCCTCGATCGTGGCTTCGACGTCATCTGCGACAAGCCGATGACCAACACCCTGGCCGAGGCCCTTGAGGTCGTCGACAAGGTCCGGTCGAGCGGGCGCGTCTTCTGCCTGACCCACAACTACACCGGCTACCCGATGGTCCGCCAGGCGCGGGCGATGGTCGCCGACGGACAGCTCGGCGAGATCCGGCTGGTCCAGGTCGAGTACGTCCAGGGTGGCAAGGCCGACGAGTCCGACCCGGACCCGAGCCGTGGCCTGCCCTGGCGCTACGACCCGGTCCGCGGCGGCCCGTCGCTGGTGATGGGCGACATCGGCACCCACACCCACAACCTGGCCCGCTTCATCAGCGGCCTCGAGGTGGCCGAAGTCGCCGCCGAGATCGGGCACGTCATTCCCCAGCGCCTGGTGGACGACTACGGCGCCGCGATGCTCCGCTTCGACAACGGCGCCCGGGGCACGTTCTGGGTGACCCAGACCGCGGCCGGGGTGGAGAACTGCCTGCGCATCCGGGTGTCGGGCACGAAGGGCAGCCTGGAGTGGGAGCAGGAGCGGCCGACCCGCCTCGGGTTCAAGCCAATCGACGGACCCGCCCGGGTCTACACCCCGAACGGCCCGGGCTCGCTGCCGGCGTCGATCCGGGCCTGCCGAATCGTCGCGGGGCACCCCGAAGGCTTCCACGAGGCGTTCGCCAACGTGTACTCCGACGCCGCCGAGGCGGTCGCCGCCCGGCGATCGGGTCGCACGCCGGACCCGCTGGCGCTCGACTTCCCGAACGAACGCGATGGTGCGATCGGTGTGCGCTTCGTCGAGGCAGCCGTTGCCTCGAGCCGCGCCGGCGGCGCCTGGACCGATGCCCGGCTCGACCTTGGCGGGCAGGCGTGATGCGCGCACGTCGGGAGATCGGATCGCTCGAGGCCCGGGAGCTAGTTTCGAAGGTCGCGGCCCGCCTCGACGCCGACGACTCCGGGGCCGCGGTGGCGGTCGTCGATCCGCACGGCGAGCTCGTGGCATTCCTGCGGACGGACGGCTGCGGCCTGGCCTCGATCAACAATGCGATCCACAAGGCCTTCACGGCGGCCCGGGACGGCGGCGAATCGGGCGCGCTCGGCGAGCGGTCGCGGACCGAGGGCTTCCCGCTCACGAACTTCGGCGATCCGCGTTACACCGGCTGGGGCGGCGGGGTGCCGATCGTCGTCGGCGGCGAGGTGATCGGCGCGATCGGGATCAGCGGCCTGCCCGAGGCGGCCGACGTCGAGCTTGCCCGCTGGGCGGCGGCGAGCGTCGAGGGACGAGCTGGGGCATGAGCGCCGAGGCCGGCCACATCGGCGACGATGCCAACGTCGAACGCGACATGGCCTGGTCGCCGGCGATGCCTGAGACGAAGATGCCGAACATGGACCAGGTCGAAGTCATCCTTGCCAACAACGATCGCGTGACCCTGCGAATCGGCGACGTGTTCCTGAAGGTCGACGCCGATCAGAGGCGCACCGACGTCGAGGTCGAGGCGATGACGATGGCGCCGGTGCCGACGCCGGAAATCCTGTGGCGGAAGCCGCCCGCGCTCGCGCTCGCCGCCCTCCCGGGGAAGGCGCTCGGCCGCCTTGCTGAGCCGTCGGCCGCCTCACCCGCGGCGTGGGTCGCCGCCGGTGCCGCCATCCGCAAGCTGCACGACGCGCCGCTGCCGCCCTGGCCTGGCGAGAGCATCGACGAGCTCGTCGCCCTGTTGGCCGGCGAGTGCGACTGGCTCGTCGCGCACGAGGTCCTTCCTGCTGATGTGGTCTCCCGCAACCGACGCCTCGCCGAGACCGCCCTTCGGCCCTGGACTCCGGTGTTCACGCACGGCGACTTGCAGATCGAACACGTCTTCGTCGATGTCGACGAGATCACCGGCATCCTCGACTGGTCCGAGGCATCCCAGGGCGACGCGCTGTACGACCTCGCCACGCTCACGCTCGCACACGAGGAGCACCTTGACGACGTCCTCACCGGCTACGGGATGGACGTGGATCGCGGCCCGATCCGCGCCTGGTGGTCGTTCCGGTGCCTGGTCGGGGTCCGCTGGCTGTTCGAAAACGGCTACGGGGCGCCCGAGGGGTACCCCGAGGTTGCGGTGCTTCGATCGGTATCGTAGAAGGGCGCCGAGGGGCAACGACAACGTCGTGGACCCATGACGGCAGACGATTCGACGAACGGAGGCGCGATGGGCAGGCTCATCTACACACTGAACGTATCGCTCGACGGGTACATCGAGACGCTGGACCACTCGCTCAGCTGGTCGGTTGCCGACGACGAGCTTCTGGCCTGGTTCGCGGACCGGGCGCGCGGCCTGGCCGCCTCGCTCTATGGCCGCCGGTTGTACGAGCTGATGTCGGCGTACTGGCCGACGGCCCAGGACGACCCCGCCGCGACCGAGGCGATGCGCGACTTCGGGCGCATCTGGCTGGCCGTCCCCAAGATCGTCTTCTCATCGACCCTGACGTCGGTTGCGTGGAACAGCCGGCTCGTCCGGGGCGACGTCGGCGAGGAGCTCGCGCGGCTGCGCACCGAGCTCGAAGGTGACTACGAGGTGGGCGGGCCCACCCTTGCGTCCGCGTTCATCAAGCGGGGCCTGGTCGACCGGTACGAGCTGGTCGTGCATCCGGTCATCCTCGGGTCCGGGATGCCCTACCTGCCGCCCCTCGATGCGCCGATCCGCCTGCGCCTCACCGACACCCGCACGTTCGCCTCGGGCGTGACATACCTGGGCTACGCCACCGAGTAGTCGCGTTCCCGCGAACGCAAGGTCGGCGTCGCCGGGAAATCGCGGATCGGTGGGGAGTTGTCGTCAGCCCGCGGGCTCGTAATCCAGCAGGACCGCGCCCGAGTCGAACGTACGCGTGCCCACCAAGCGCAGGTCGAGGGGTCGTGTGAGCGACGAGAATAGACTCCTGCCCCGGCCGATCGCCTTCGGGATGACGAGCCAGCGATATCGGTCGATCAGGCCGGCCTCAGCCAGTGTGGCGAACAGGTCCGCGCCGCCGCTGACCGAGATCGGCGGGCCATCGGTGGACTTGATGGCGCGGACCGCCTCGACGACATCGCCCTCGAGCTTCGTGGCGTTGGGGCCCAGCTCGGGCTGGCCGCGTGACACGACGAGCTTCGGCGTCTCGCGCCAGTACCGAGCGAACTCGGCACCAACCCCGGGCGTGGCGGGATCATTGAGGTCGAGCCGGTCCCAATACGTCATCTCGTCGTACATCTTCCGGCCGATCACTTCGGCACCGACGGTCTTCAGCAGCTCGTTCGCGTAACGGTGCTCATCCTCCGCGGGGTCGTAGTAGTCGAGGCCGCCATCGGGGTCGGCGTACATGCCGTCGGCGGTGAGGATGATGTAGTACTCGATTGATCGCACAGATCCAGCGTACCCGGCTCAGGCAAGGCCATGCCGCACGGGAACGCGAAGCCTTCCGGTCGGCTACTTCCGCTATGCCCCAGGTAGCGGGGCTCGACGGGCCTCAGTCGACGTACTGGAGCGGCGTGACCTTGAAGTCGTCGGGCAGCTTCACGCCGGTCGAGTGGTCGGGGCAGTAGCCGTTCGGGACCTTCGCGAGGTACTGCTGGTGGTAGTCCTCGGCGAAGTAGAACTGGCCGAGGGGCACGATCGCGGTCGTGATGTGGCCGTAGCCGGCCTTCGCCATGATCGGCTCGAAGGCATCGCGCGACGCCTCGGCGATCCGCTGCTGGGTCTCGTCCGAGGTAAAGATCGCCGAGCGGTACTGGGTGCCCGCGTCGTTGCCCTGGCGCATGCCCTGGGTTGGATCGTGGTTCTCCCAGAAGATCGCCAGGAGCTGCTCGTAGGTGATCCGCTTGGGGTCGAACACGACGCGGACGACCTCGGCATGGCCGGTCTTGCCGGTGCACACCTCGCGATAGGTCGGGTTGGGGGTGTAGCCCCCGGCATAGCCGACGGCCGTGACGATCACCCCGGGCGTCTCCCAGAACAGCTTCTCGTCACCCCAGAAGCAGCCCATCGCGAAGGTCGCGACCTCGCTGCCGGCGGGATACGGCGGGGTGAGCTTTGCGCCGTTGACGTAGTGGCGCTCGGGAACATCGACTGCCTCGGCGCGGCCGGGCAGGGCCTTGTCTGGATCGGGAAGGGATTGCTTGTGTGGGTCGGCGAAGAACATGAGCAGATTCTACTCGTGGTTTGTGAAGGATTCGTGACTGGCGTCCGGGTCTGGCAACCTTTGGTTCCGCGGGTCGGTGCAGTCGGCCCCGCGCCGTACCACCACTACGCTTAGAAAGCGGGTCAATGGGCCTGGTTCGCGCCTGAACCGTGCAAGGCGAGCCTGCCAAGGCACGTCGTACCACTCCGGGCGGTAGGACGTCGGTTAGCCTCCATCGACAGCCTCGAAACCTCGATGCCTAAGCTTAGTGACGGTACGACCCGGGCGGGCGCCAGGCCGCCGCAGCGCCGGAGCCGCCGGGCCGCCGCCGGAGCCGCCGCAGCCGCCGCCGGCGCCGCCGGAGCCGCCGAATATTCCGCACATCCTTAGCAGCGGCTTCGGCCGGCGCCGACAGCCCGCGCCACTCAGCCCTTGGCGGCGGCTCGCAGCTCGGCCTTGTGGGCGCGCTTGCCGGCCTGGTAGGTAGCCAGCGATTCGGCGGAGTCGACGTCGCCCAGGGTGGGGTGCTTGGGCAGCGCCTCGGCCAGGCCGGGCAGCTCAAGGCCGAAGCGCTTGGCGAGCACGGCGGTGATGGTTCGGGCCTTCATCTCGCCGATCCCGGGCAGGCCCAGGAGCCGCTTCTGGAGGTCCCGGGCGTCCTTGGCGCCGGTCCACACCGAGGCGGCGTCGTTGCCATAGTCGAGGGCGATCGCGCTGCACAGGGCCTGGACCCGGCCGGCCATCGCTCCCGGGAAGCGGTGAATGGCCGGACGCTCCTGGAAGATGCCGGCCAGCTCGGCCGGATCCATCGCCGCGATCGAGCGCGCATCCAGCGCCACCCCGGTCCGCCTGGTCAGCTCCAGCGGACCGCTGAACGCCTTCTGGACCGTGACCTGCTGATCGAGGGTGAAGCCGATGAGGAGGGCCAGCGGGTCGCTCGCGATCAGGCGATCGGCGGCATCGTCGCCGGTGAAATGGAGGCGATCGGGACTCTTCATCGCCCAATCGTAATCCGTGGGGCGCGCCGCCGCGTCCGTGATCCGGTCGAATCCCGTAGACTCGGGCTCGACCCGCCCGTCCGGCAGCCCAACCCCGATGCCGTTCTCGATGGGCGAACAGGAGCCACCACCCGCTTGTCGTTCGATACCCTCGGCCTTTCGGCCGACATCCTCAAGGCTGTGGCCGAGGAGGGTTACACCGAGCCAACGCCCGTCCAGGCCGAGGCCATCCCCCTGGTACTCGCAGGCCGCGACGTGCTCGCCGCCGCGCAGACGGGAACCGGCAAGACCGCCGCGTTTACCTTGCCGATCCTCGAGCGACTCAAGGTCCAGGCGAACACCAGCTTCTCGCCGGCCCGCCACCCGGTCCGGGCGCTGGTCCTGACCCCGACCCGCGAGCTCGCGATGCAGATCGCGGAGAGCGTCGCGACGTACGGCAAGTACGTTCCCTTGCGCTCGGCCGTGGTCTACGGCGGCGTGCCAATCGATCCCCAGATCAAGGAGCTCCGGGGCGGGATCGAGATCCTGGTCGCCACCCCGGGCCGGCTGATGGACCACATGGGCCAGAAGACGGTCAACCTGAGCCAGGTCGAGGTCCTCGTCCTCGACGAAGGCGACCGGATGCTGGACATGGGCTTCATCCCCGACATCCGCAAGATCGTGGCGGTCCTCCCCAACCGCAGCCAGACGATGCTCTTCTCGGCCACCTTCTCGGACGAGATCCGGCGGCTGGCCAGCGAGTTCCTGACCAACCCGGCGATCGTCGAGGTCGCCCGCCGGAACACTGCCGCCGAGAATGTCGAGCAGGTCCTCTACCCGGTCGATCGCGAACGCAAGGAAGACCTGCTCCTGTACCTGATCCGGCGCGACCACATGGAGCAGGTCCTCGTCTTCACCCGGACCAAGCTGGCGGCCAGCCGCCTGGCGTCCTATCTCGATCGGCGCGGTGTCGCGGCGGTCGCGATCCACAGCGACCGGAGCCAGCCCGAGCGGACCCGGGCCCTCGAGGACTTCAAGACCGGCGAGGTGACCTGCCTCGTCGCGACGGACGTCGCCTCACGCGGGCTCGACATCGAAGAGCTGCCGTACGTCGTCAACTTCGAGCTGCCGTTCGAACCCCAGGACTACATCCACCGGATCGGCCGAACCGGGCGCGCCGGCGCTTCGGGCGTCGCGATCTCGCTGGTGTGCATGGACGAGGTCGAGCTGCTCAAGGGCGTCCAGCGCCTGCTCAAGCGGCAGATCCCCTACCAGGTGGTCGAGGAGTTCGTGCCCGATCGCTCGGTCGAGGTTCGCCCGCTGCGCGGCTTCGGGCCCGGCGGCCGGGCCGG
>DATGGC010000087.1:0-2801 GCA_035308745.1 Candidatus Limnocylindrales bacterium
GCGGCCCGGAGCAACGCGATCCCGCGGTGGACCTGGGCCTTGACCGTGCCCGCCGGTCGCTCGAGGGCAATCCCGATCTCGTCGTACGACAGGCCGTCCACGTGGCGCAGGACCAGCGGCGCCCGGTAGCGTTCGGGCAGGGCCAGCAGCCGCGCGGCCCAGGCCGCGGCGACTTCGCGCTGTTCCAGGCGCCCGTGGGGCGTCTCGTGGAGCGCGATTCCCGGATGGGCCAGCTCGTCGACCAGGCTGACCGTTGTGGGCCGGCTGAGCCGGGCCCGGGCGCGGTTGCGGGCCAGGTTCACGACGATGCTTGCCAGCCAGGCCCGGACATTGAGCTCCCGAATGCGAGCCGGCTCCCAGGTCACGAGCGCCCGGTAGGCGCGGACGAGGGTGTCCTGGGCCAGTTCCTCCGCGTCGGCCGGCCGCCCGGTCAGCCGGAGGGCCACCCCGTAGATCCGGGACTGCTCGGCCGCGACGAACGCCGGGAATGCCGCGTCGAGGTTGGCCGCCAGGGCCGGCCGCAGATCGGCGGAACTGGCGTCGGCTGTTTCGACTCGGGTTGCTACGTCCATCACCGGTTCATAACACGGCCACGCGCGGTTCCGTTGCATCCGACGCGCCGAATTCGGACCTCCATTCCGTCGCGTCCAACCACGCGGCGGAACACGCGCGGCGGAACACGCGCGGCGGAACAAATTGTCAGATTCCATCCCCAGCCGCCGTATGGTCGCAATTGCCGCCGGGATCGCCCTCGAGCCGTGGTGGTCGCCCGATTTCGTGCACGGGCTCGACCGCCACCGGGTCCGACGGGCCACGGATCCGCCGTCGCCCGACCATAGCGCCGCTCCCGATGGAATCTGTCAACGAATCGCGGGTCACGTGCCCCGCGGGACGAGATCGAGCGCTCGTTCGTTGATGCATTGTGATGACCATGATCCGACCTTCGTCGGGCGACCTCCCGATCCCCGTAGATGCGGCAACGGTCGCTGAAACGGCCGGCTTCGAGGCGGCCTATGTTCGTCACTACCGCGACGTGCACCGCTACCTGCTCGGCTTGACCCGGTCGGTCGACGAAGCCGATGACCTGGCGGCAGAGACGTTCGAGCGGGCCCTTGGAGCCTGGGCCAGCGGGCCGATGCCCGACCAGGCGTTGCCCTGGCTCCTGCTCACGGCTCGGCGTTTGGCGACCGACCGCTGGCGACGCGCCCGACGGCTGGCGGGGCTGCTCCCTCGAGCGATCACGGGTCGGCCATCGAGCGCCGGCGAAACCCGGACGGATTTCTGGCTGTGGTTCGACGCCGTCGCCCGCATCCTCACCGATCGCCAGCGTGAAGTCCTGGTCCTGCGCTATCAGCGTGACCTGACGGACGCCGATATCGCATCGGTCATGGGCATCTCGGAATCGGGTGTTCGCTCATTAGTCGGGCGAGCCGTGGAAGTCCTGCGCAACCATCCGGATCTGCTGCGATGACACCAATCGATGAGACGGACGTCCTCGCGAGCTTCAACCGCCGCCTTGCAGGGATCGAAGCCGACGTGAAGGACGGATCTGCGTCGGAGCTGCCGCGGCATGCGTTCGTTACGGGGCCGGTCGCCTGGCGGCCGAAGGCCACGAGTCGGCGCGTCGTCGTGTCACTGCTCGTCGCGCTCGCGGTGGTCGTGGTGATCGGGGTGATTCGTCCGATCGCCGCCAGGCCGGGCCCAAGCGCCGGTCCTGCAGGATCGTTGCCTGCCATCGGAGCATCCCCGTCTCCGTCGAACGACCTCGGACAAGGCCCGGCACGTCTGCTGATCGAGGCATTTGTCCAGCGAGCGGTCCAGTCGGGACCCCCTGGGATCGACGCGCCGGGCGGGCTCCTCTTTGCTCGCTTTCGTGTAACGGTCACGAGCCGAATCGATGCCGGGGCCGTGACCATCCCGGCCGGCTCAACAAATCGGGAGCTCGATCTGACGGCCGGCGCCTACTCAGTGGACGTCGTCGATCAACTGGAGCGCCCCGACGGCCCATGCGCCCTGCAGGTGACTCTTGCGGCAGGCACGACGACCCAGCTGACGGTCATCGACGTCCTTGGACAGGGGTGCACCTTCGGCCAGGGTCTGATCGCGCCTTCGCCTTCGCCTCTTCCTGCGACGGCGTCAGGGCCGCTACCCCCGACGATCCCGATCGTTCACATTTCCAAAGCTCGAGCGACCACCGACGCTGAAGAGGAGGTCCCCGCGGGCGCAACGTACGAGTCGATCTCGGCTGGATCCTTCAGCGAAGTTCAGCTGCCTCCGCGATGGCTCTCCCTCGATCAGCTCGTCGTCGTTCCGGCCCGACCGGTTTGGGTTATCCGTTTCACAGATCCTTCGACCTGTCCAGGACGGCATGCATGCGGCGAGACCGTCGTGTACCTCGACTACTTCTCGGGGGACTTTCTCGTGTCGGTTCACGTCCCCGCGGCGCCCTAGCCCCGAAACCTCAGGCGGTTGCGGCCGCCAGGTCGAGGCGGGTGATCCGGCCCGCACCGTCGATCGCGTCGATCTCGCCGGTGGGCTGGACCAGGAAGATCCAGATGTCCCAGGTCGTGTGGCTGACGATCAGCGCACCCAATGGCACTCCGGCCGCATACAGCGCGCACCAGTGGGCACCGGCGACACCCGCCGCGCCCATCAGGGTGAAGTTGCCGGTCACGACGTGAACCCCGCCGTAGGCCATCGCGGCCAGAGCGGCACCGCGCCAGCGTCCGTAGCGGCGCATCAGGGCCGACTGGACGAGCCCGCGCCAGAAGATCTCCTCGGCGGGACCCACCAGGAGCGTC
>DATGGC010000088.1:0-5221 GCA_035308745.1 Candidatus Limnocylindrales bacterium
CCGGCCCGGACGAGGACCCCCTCGAGCAGGCACGACGCCGCGCCGACGAACGCATCTTCCTCGACGATCACCGGCCGGGCCCCCGCGGGCTCCAGGACGCCGCCAATCTGGACGGCCGCCGCCAGGTGGACCCGCGCGCCGATCTGGGCGCACGAGCCCACCAGGACGTGGGAGTCGATCATCACGTCCTCGCCGATCCAGGCCCCGATGTTCACGAACGCCGGCGGCATGACCACCACGCCCGGCTCCAGGTGGACCCCGGCCCGCATGCTCGTCCCGCCCGGCACGACCCGCCACGAGCGTCCGGCCGCATCGGCCGCGCGCCCATCGACGGACTCGAACAGCCGCTTCGGCGGGACGCCGACCCGGTCCCGGAAGCCGAGCGGACCCAGCGACCAATCGGCCGTCTGGCGATCCCGGAACTGGTCCAGGATCGCCGCCTTGACCGCCGGATCGATCCGCCAGCCGTCCGGTGCGCTCGGATCGGGCACGGCCGCCCGGAGGCGGCCGGCTTCCAATTCCTCGAGCAATGAGCCAACCGCGGCGATCATGCGACCGCCTCTTCGGCGGCACTGCTCCCTGCGTTCGCCGGAGCGCCGGCGGTCCGATGCGGCGCGACCGACCTCCCGGCCGAGGGCGCCACCAGGCCCAGCGTTCGCAGCAGCCCGGCCAGCGCCTCACGCGGTCCCGCCTCGAGCGGCAGGAGTGGCCGCCGGGTGGCATCGGATCCGATCAGGCCCATGGCCAGCAGGGCCGCCTTGGCCGGCACCGGGTTTGGTCCGCCCCGGAAGTTCGCCAGCATCAAGGGCAGCCAGCGCTCATGGACGCGGCGGGCCTCGTCCCAATCGCCGGCATGGGCCGCCGCGCACAGCGCCGCCATCTCGCCCGGGATCTCGTTGCTCGCGACCGACACGACGCCGTCGCCGCCGAGTGCGAGCAGGGGCAGCGTCCACGCATCATCTCCAGCCAGGACCGCCACATCGCGCGGGCGCTCCCGGCAGATCCGGGCGATCTGCTCCAGGTTGCCAGACGCCTCTTTGATCGCGATCACCCGGGGATGCGCGGCGAGTTGCAGGAACGTGTCCGCCTCGAGGTTCGAGCCGGTCCGGGACGGCACGTTGTAGACGACGATCGGCAGGTCGCCCTCGTCAGCGACCGCCCGGAAGTGGCCGAGCAGCATCCGCTGGTCGGGCCGGTTGTAGTAGGGGCCGACCACGAGCGCCGCGTCGGCGCCCAGCGCGGCCGCCCGGCGGGTGGCGGCGATCGTCGCGCTGGTGTCATTGGTACCAGTCCCGGCAATCACGGCGATCCGCTCGCGCGACGGCCGCTGGCCCGCCACTTCGAGGGTGATCTCGATCAACCGGTCGCGTTCGGCCGGGCTGAGGGTCGGGGCTTCGCCGGTGGTTCCGCACGGGACCAGCCCGTCGATGCCGGCCAGGACCTGCCACGCGACGAGACGCCGAAACGCGGTCTCGTCGACGGCGCCTTCGTCGGTGAATGGCGTCACCAGTGCGGTGAAGGCGCCGCGGAGGGCAGGCCGCTGGGCACGGGCGGTGCGAGCAGTACGGTCGTAGCGAGTCATCGGGTTCTCCTTGTCAGGCTGCAGGTTCAGGCTGGAACGGCGAGGGGTTGCGGGGCCAAGAGCAGGTCATCGACGACCTCGTCGAAGGGATGGATGCCGGAGCCGCGCGGCTGGGCCAGCAGCCAGTCGGCAGCGGCCAGGGCGCCGGTCGCATAGGCGGATCGGTCGCGCGCCGTAAGCCGGAGCTCGAGCGTCTCGCCCGGGGCGTCGAAGCCGACAAGGTGCATCCCCGGTCCGGCCCCGGCGCGCAGGACGGCCACCTCGACGAGGCCCGGATCGGCCGGACCTTCGGCATCGAGCGGCCGTGCCCCGCGCTTCCTGGGATGCGCCGCGACGATGCGGCGCAGGAGCTCCCGGGCGGTGCCCGACGGGCGATCGGCCTTGGCGGCGTGGTGCCACTCGAGGACATACGGGTCGAAGGTGCTCAGCGGGCCGTACAGCCGGACCGCCGCATCGACCAGCCGGAAGAAGAGGCTAACCGCAAGGCTGAAGTTCGGCGCGGCCACGGCCGCTGCGTTCGAGCGCCGCAGCGCCGCTTCGACCGCCGGCTCATCGGCCGACCAGGCGGTCGTCGCGATCACGAACCGGCGGACGCCGGCCGACAGCGCCGTGTCGATGTTGTCGCGTGCCGCACTGCCGACGCTGGCCTCAAAGACGAGGTCGACGCCGGCCAGCGACGCGGCCGGATGACGGCCATTCGACGGGCGGCCAAGGATGGTCGGCCGGATCCCCGAGCGGGCGCCCAGGGCGTCGCCGATCTCGGTGCCCAGCCGCCCGTCCCCGAAGATCGCGATGTTCATGGCAGGTCTCTCCTGTGCTGGTTGGTCCCGGAGAGGAGGCCTGCCCGCGCTGGGCAAAAGAAAAGAGCCGCGTCACCCGATGGTGTCGCGGCCCTTCGAAGCCTCCGTCCCTGGAGGCCCGTGGTCGGCGGTTGTGCGCGCCGTCAGAGCCCCAGGGCCCGAGCCATTCGGCTGGGCCGCCAGAGCTTCTGCTTCGCCTCGAACGATTGGAGCTGACTGTGCATAACGCGCAGAGTATGCGATAGATCGCTCGTCTGCAACCCCTAGGACGCCTTGGCCACCGAGGCCCAGATCAGGATCCGCTTGAACGTGTAGAGAAACGGCGTGTGCCGGCCGAGCTCGGCCAGCAACCGCGCCCGGTAGAGATCGATGAACTGCGGCCAGCCTTCCGGACCGAGGGCGTCCTTGAAGCGCGTCAGCGAGCTACCTTTGAGCCATTCCACGACGTCCTCGGTCGAGCCGAGGTGGTGCACGTAGACCTGCAGCCGGACCTGCTGCTGGGTGCAGCCGAGCTCGTCGAGCAGCACGGCATAGGCCTCGGGGCTCAGCACGTTGCGAGCGACCGGGTCAGGCGGCGGATCGGGCATCAGCTCGGCGGCGACCTCGGCCGCGAGCCGGTGGGCCGGATGATCGGCGTTGGCCGGAACCTGGACGGCAAGCTGGCCTCCGGAGCGAAGGGACCCGACCCAGCGCTTGAGCACCGCGCGATGGTCTGGCAGCCAGTGGAGGGCGGCGTTCGAGAAGACGATGTCGTACGCGTCGGGTGCCTGCCACGGCCCGATGTCTCCGAGCTCGAAGCTCAGACCGCTCGCGGCGTACGCGGCCGAGGCGGCGATCATCGCGGCCGAGCTGTCGATCCCCAGCGTCCGCCCCGCGCCGAGCGAGTGATGGAGGGCCGCCGTCAGCCGCCCATCGCCGCAGCCGAGATCGACGACGGCGGGGGCCGGGACGGGCCGGAGGAGGCTGGCCAGGTCCCGGAACGGCTGCTCGCGCTCGTCCTTGAAGCGGTTGTACTGGCCCGGGTCCCACCTGTCGGGCGACGGCGTCTCGGCGCTCACGTCAGCTCGCCGGCCAGCAGGTCCAGGAGCAGGTTGTCGTGCCAGGTGCCGTCGGCGTTGCGCTCGTAGGCGCGCATGACCCCGACCGGCCGGAAGCCGACCTTGGTGTAGGCCTTGATCGCCCGCTCGTTGGCCACGTTGGGGTCGATCGTCAGGCGGTGGTGGCCACGGACCTCGATCAGGTACCGGGCGATCGTCCGGATCGCATCGGGGCCCAGGCCTCGGCCCTGGGCCGCATCGGCCAGGAACAGGTCGATGCTCGCGAACTCGTAGTCGGGATCGAGCTCCTCCTCGACCTGCAGGCTGCCGACCACCAGCCCGCCAGCTTCGATCACGAGATGGATCGACTCCTCGCCGGCCAGCCAGTCGGCGGCCGGCCCGGCTTCACTGGCGGCCGTCCACCAACGGGCGACCGAGGGCTCGGCCAGGATCTCGTCCAGCCGGGCATGGTCGCCGGCCGCGACCGGGCGCAGCCGGACGAGGTCGCCATCGAGCACGAGATCCGTTGGAACGGCGGCCACGTCGGGCACGAGCCGCTAGCCCGGTCCCGGGGCGCGCTGGAGGGTCACGGTCAGAACGCCCGGCGGCTTGACGAAGATCAGCCAGCCGATCAGGACCAGGCCGATCAGCACGAACGCCAGCAGCAGGCCGACGAGGAGTGCGGCGATGATCGAGGTGGCACTGCGCGGCTCCTGGAAGAAGTGCTGGTTGGTCACGGTGTAGCCCAGCTCCTGCAGGGTCGGGGCTTCGGCCGCGAACGAGCGGTCGCACGCCTTGCGCTGGCCGACGTAGGTCAGCACGAGCCGGTCGGATGCCCGTCGCGGCCCGCGGTCGAGGACATGGGCCCAGGCGATGTTGTGCTCGGCAACCCCGATCGCGTGGCCGGCCTGGGTCAGGCCGATCAGCCAGCCATTGACCCGGCGCAGGACCAGGAAGGCGAACAGGTTCCAGCCATCGGCATTCGGGACGAGCGTCCCGAACTGGACCACCTGGCCGACGAACGACGCGGGATCCGGCGGCCCGGCGGGTTCGGGTGCCGCGGGCGCCGTCGGGGGCGATAGCTGCCCGGCAGCCGCAGTGGGCGCGGCCGGGGCAGCGGCCAGGGCATCGTCGTTCTGGAAGACGACCTCGCCGGTGGCCGTCCCGAAGGTCAGCTCGTGGCCATCGGGGCTGGCCGCGATCGTGGCATTGCGCAGGTCGAGCTTGGCCACCAGGCCGTACGGTGGCCGGCTGACCTCGAGCCAGAAGTCGTTGGTGGCCAGGCTGACGTAGCTGCCGACCGGGCAGCTCGGGACCAGGCCGCCGACGACCCGCCAGCGCTGGGCCGGGTTGACCAGGTGGCTCAGGGTCATTGGCGCAGGCTCATTGGCGCGGGCTCAGGCGAGGGTCCGGGCCCGGTCGGCGGCGATCGTGATCACGTCGCCCAGGGCCCGCCGGATCTCGGCGCTTCGGTCGGCCGCCAGCGCCGCCTCGATCACGGGCAGCAGGGCGGCGCGCGTGCGGCCGTTCACGAAGACGCAGAACCGGAAGCCGAAGCGCGCCTCGTACGCCTGGTTGAGCCGCTCGAGCTCCGCCCCGACGCGGCCGGCCTCGAGCTCGGCGGCCGCGCGGTCGTAGCCCTGCTCGCGGAACGAGAGCGCCGAGACGTCCGCCGGCGGCGCCCCGAGCCGGGGATGGGCATTGATCAGCTCGAGCTGGTCCATCTCGGGCATCGAGCGGGCGATCGCCAGGGCCCGTGGCCAGAGATCGGCATAGGCCGGGAAGGGCCGCGCGAATGCCAG
>DATGGC010000089.1:0-3656 GCA_035308745.1 Candidatus Limnocylindrales bacterium
ATCATCGGCTGCCTCCAAAGCCACCCGAGGACGGGTTCCGAAGCCCGATCATCCGGGCCCGCAGGCCGGGCCCGCCACTCACCGCCGCGCCGGGCGTGCCCTTGGCCAGGCGGCGTTCGATCCACGACTGGATCACGCCCCAGATCGTCGTCAGCAGTAGATACCAGACCGCGGCCGCGAGGTAGTACTCGAACGGGGTGAACGAGTTGCCCTGCTTGATGTTGAACACGGTGTACAGCTCGACCACGCTCAGGACGCTGAGCAGCGAGGTGGTCTTGAGCATGTTGTTGAATTCGTTGCCGAGGGGCGGAATGATCACCCGGGCGGCCTGCGGCAGGACGATCCGGCGCATGGCCTTGCCCGGGGTCATGCCCAGCGCCCGGGCCGCTTCCATCTGGCCGGAGTCCACCGCCAGGATCCCGGCCCGCACGATCTCGGCCATGTAGGCGCCTTCGTTCAGGCCCAGGGTGAAGATGCCGGCCTGGACCGCACCCTCGATCGTCAGCGGCCCGATCGTGATGTCCGGCCAGGTGTAGATCCGGGCCACGCTCAGGCCGTAGAAGAAGAAGACGAGCTGGACCAGGAGCGGCGTGCCCCGGAAGAACCAGACGTAGACATTGGCCAGCCAGCGGATCGGCAGGACCTTGGACATCTTGCCCAGGGCGGCGAACACGCCCAGGGCGACCCCGATGATCTGGGCCAGGATCGAGATCACGACCGTCAGGAAGAGCCCGTTGAGGATGGCGCTGTCGGGCCGGAAGATCGAGTCGAAGAACAGGTTCCAGTGATACGGATAGGGCGCCCCCTTGGCCGCGCAGCCGGCCAGGGTCAGGGCCAGAACGACGAGCACCCCGACCGCGACGGCGGACCGGGGTGCTCGCACTGAACGAAGGCGGACGAAGCTGCTCATTGGGCGAGCCGCGACGCTGGCGATCGGCCTATTGGATCTTGTTGACCGTCATCATGTCGGACACCGTCAGGGCGCCCGAGTCCACCGCGTACTTCTTGAGGATCGCCAGGTAGGTCCCGTCGTTGGCCATTGCCACGAGGGCCTGCTGGATGGCGTCCCGGAGGCCGGTGTTGCTCTTGAGCACGCTGATTCCGGCGAAGGCCGGCGCGAGCGGAGCGATCGGCGCGAGGACGAACTGGTCGGGATGCTGGATGGTGTAGTAGGCGGCCGGTGGGGTATCGGCGAAATAGGCGTCGACCTGGCCGGACTGGAGGGCGAGCAGCGCGTCGGAGTCCTTGCCGAAGGTCTTCGAGGTGATCGCCGCGAGGCCCTTCTTGGTGCACGCCGGCGAGAGCGTCTTGGTCAGGTAGTCGACCTCGGTCGTGCCGGTCTCGGCGCCGACCTTCTTGCCGCACAGGTCATCGGTGGTGTTGATGCCGGCTGGGTTGCCGACGGCCACGACGAACGACTGGCCCGCCTGGAAGTACGGGATCATGTCGACCTGCTTGACCCGGTCGGCGGTGATGTTCTGGTCGCTGATGATGATGTCGCACTTGTTGCCGATCAGCGCCGGAATGATCGTGTCGAAGACGGAGTTCTGGATCTCAGCCGTGAGACCCAGCCGCTTGGCGATCTCCTGGCCGATCTCGATATCCGAGCCGATCGGATTGCCGTTCGGGTCGAAGTACTCGAGCGGCGGATACGGGATGTCCGAGCAGATCACGAGCTTGCCGGCGAAGGTCAGGACGCCACCCGACGGGATCGGGATGATCGCGCTCGACGGAGCGGGCGTCGGGGCCGTGCTGGCCGGCGCGGTGCTGCCGGCCGGAGTCGCGGCGACGGACGGTGCGGCCGATGGAGCGACCGTCGGGGCCACCGTCGGTGCTGTGGTTGCGGCCGACGAACAGGCCGACAGGGTGATGGCCACGACCGCGAGCGCGGCAGCGGCGGTGCGCAACGAACGCATGCAGGATCTCCTCCAAGAACACGCTGAGTTGTTCGACGCTGGGGTGGCTCCCGGGAGACTCCCCGACTCGCCAGGAGGGGTTGCAGCGTATCACCCAGGCTGGCGAACGCGTACCACCCAGGGACCCGGGCGATAATGGCCAGTAGACCGACCCTGGGCAACGCTTGAGCCACGGAGATCGCCAATCCCCTTGATCGCGAGCGTCGCCCTCCCGGCCGACCTGGGCATCTTCGCGATCAGCCTGCTCGCGGGGCTGGTCGGCGCCCTGGCCGGGATCGGCGGCGGTGTCTTCGTCGTGCCGGCCCTCACCCTGTTGTTCGGCGTCGACATCCGGCTGGCGATCGGAGCCAGCATCGTCAGCGTGATCGCCACCAGCTCGGGCTCGGCGGCTGCCTACGTCCGGGACCAGATGACCGACCTGCACGTCGGCATGTTCCTGGAGCTGGCGACCGTGACCGGGGCGATCGCCGGTGCGCTGCTGACCACGATCGTCGCCCCCGGCCTGCTGTACGTGCTCCTCGGCGTGGTCCTGCTCGGCTCGGCGGCCCTCCAGGTGATCCGCCTCGCGGACGTGCCCGATCCGGGCCGCCGGCCCGAGCCACTGGCCGTCCGCCTGCGCCTCGTGGGCTCCTATCCGGACCGGAACCTGGGTCGGACGGTCAGCTACGCCGCCCGCCGGATCCCGCTCGGGTTCGCGCTGATGGGCGTCGCCGGGCTGGTCTCGGGGCTGCTCGGGATCGGCTCGGGCGCGCTCAAGGTCCTGGCGATGGACGCCGCGATGGGCCTGCCGATCAAGGTCAGCTCGGCGACCAGCAACTTCATGATCGGGGTGACCGCCGCCGCGTCGGCCGGGATCTACCTGAGCCGGGGCGATGTCGATCCCCGGATCGCGGCCCCGGTCGCCCTGGGGGTCCTGGGCGGGGCCGTGCTCGGCGCCCGGATCCTGCCCCACCTGTCGAGCTCGATGGTGCGCAAGATCTTCGTGCCGATCCTGGTCCTGATCGGACTCCAGACCCTGGCCCGCGGCGTGGGTCTGGCCTGATGACCGCCCGGACGATGACCGCCGAACGGTTCCGAACCTGGGTCTCGACCGTGCTGACCACGGGCGTCGTGCTCAGCGCCGCGCTCGTCGCGATCGGCTTCGCGGGCGCCCTGTTCGTGGGCTGGTCGGGCTCGCTGACCGGTGGCCCGCCCAGCAGCGCCGACTCGACCGATTTCTCGAACGTGCTGGCCGGCCTGAGCGCGGCCCGCCCGATCGCGATCGCCCAGGCCGGCCTGCTGGTCCTGCTGGCCACGCCCGTGATCCGGGTCGCGGTCTCGCTGGTCGCCTTCGGGCTGGAGCGCGACCGGCTCTACGCCGCGATCACCGCCGCCGTCCTGGCCCTGCTCCTGGTCAGCATCGTCCTGGTGCGCTGAGAGCGGTCGGGCGCCGGACGATGGTCTAGCCGTCCTGCCCGTGGTCGTGCCCATGATCGTGGCCATGCTCGTCGTCGTGCTCGTGGTCCTGGGGCGGGCCGCCCCACAGCGCGACGGGTACCTGCTCGTTGGTGTTGACCAGCAGCCGAAAGATGTCCGGACGGGCGTAGTGGCCGGTGATGTCCAGGTCGAACTTGCCGCGCACGATCTGGTCGAGGTCCAGGTCGGCGACCAGGACGGTCTCGCCGTCGCGGGCCGGACCGGCCAGCACCTGGCCGAACGGGTCGACGATGCAGCTGCCGCCCGAGATCAGGCTGGTGTCGG
>DATGGC010000090.1:0-6317 GCA_035308745.1 Candidatus Limnocylindrales bacterium
CGCCTCGATACCTACGGGCGAGCGGCCGCCCAGGCGTCGGCCCTCCCGGCCGATACGGTGAAGGCGTTTGGCCAGCTCATCGAGGCCGGCGACCAGCCGGGCGCGCTTCGCGTCGTCGTGGAGGCGATGACCAGTCGAGGCCAGCTTGATCCGAGGCTCCTGCGAACCTCTGGTGAGGGTGAGCTCTGGGAGATCCGCGATGTCGAAGGATTTCGTGCGGCAGCGTCGTTCCGGTCCAGGTTTGCCGACCCCGACAACGCCGGCCGCAAGCTGCCGAACCCGCGCTTCACGATCAGCTCGAAGGCGCTGAGCCCCGACCATCTCGACGAGCTGTACGAGAGCATCCTCCACGAGTATCGACACGTCGAGCAGCAGGGCGAGCGCGTCAACAGCACCGAGCAGCAGGCGCAGACCTTCGGCTATGGCGCCGATCCCGACGAGTTCGACGCCTACCTGTCGGAGGTCGAGTTCTCGTACCGCCGGGGGCACATGCAGACCGCCGCGCTCCAGGCCGGCGTCCACTGGGAGTTCCTGTCCGAGGCGAACCAGGCCCCGTTCAAGTCACGCTGGACGGCTGCCCAGAAGAAGATCCAGCGCGTCCTGGGGAAGCCCGTCAGCGAGATCGTGGCGACGCCGAAGGCCGAGTCCTACCGGCGCCAGCTACGTGAGATGGAACGCCAGGCCCGTGAGGCCTATGAGCGGGCCAATGGCGGCCACTGAGCCGAACCTAGGCGCCCGACAGGTCGCGGTCTTCCATCTCCCAGGCGTGGTCGAGCAGGTGCCAGGCGTTGCGGCGGATGAAGAACTGGACCGTCCACCAGCTGCCGGCCGCCGGTCCGATCGCGTTGAACGCGCGGATCCCCGCGATGATCGCGTCACGGTGGGCGCGCAGGGCAACGGGGTCCTTCCAGGTGTCCTCCGGCGAGCGGACCCCAACCTTCTTGCTGTTCTCGCGGAGGTCGGTGATGTTCACGTGGCCGACGATCGTGCGCGTGTCTCGTCCGCCGCCCCGGGGACCGTCGCGGAGTTGCGGCGAGACGCGGGCGGCGACGTCGTCGAAGTAGGTCCAGCAGGCGCGCAACAGGGCGATCTTCCGCTCGCACTCGGTGTCGCTCATCTGGCGCAGCTCGGGCTCGGCTGGCCGGCCGGACAACCCGTAGTAGTCGGTCATCCCATTGCCTTCGATCCGCTGGACGACCTCGAACGCGCCGGCCGCGGCGAACTCGTCGGCGAGGCCGGCCAGGGCCGCGATCTTCGCGTAGCGCGGCCGGTAGGCCTCGAGGACCTGGAGCGCGCCCTCCTCGGTCTTGGCGCTGCGGTCCCAGCCCGGCCAGTCGAACGCCACGACGACGACTTTCTTCTTCTTGCCCCGCTCGATCATCACCCGGATCGGCTCGCTCATGAGCCCAGCCTACAGCGGCACGACCGGCTCGCGGGCGGCCTGCGCGAGGAAGCCGGCGATGCCCTCCACGACGCCCGCATCGCCAGGAATGACGTGTCCGCCAGCGTGCTCGAGGATCACAGCATCCTCGAACCGAGCGGCGAGGTCGAGCGACAGGCTTGGCCGGATCACGCCATCGGCACGACCGATGACATGCGCCGACGGCACGGTGAACGGCCCTCGATACAACTCGGCCAGGTCCGGCGAGTCATTGATGAAGCCGCCGACCATCACGGCGAAGTCGAACCTGACACCGTCAATGCGGTTCTGGCGCATCGCGGCGAGCAGGCCGGTCAGCGCCGCTCCTTGGCTGAAGCCGAAGACTCCGTCGAACCGGGGCTGGCTGGCGAACAGCTCGCCGGCCCAGGCCCGGGTGCGCGCCCAGCCGCGAGCCGGGCTGTGCCACCAGCCGAAGTCATTCGCAGCCAGCGACGGTGCGTCGACGTAGACGAACTCGATGCTCGGGTCGAGGCGAGCGGTCAATGGGCTCATCTGCCGCCGCAGGACGGCTGCGTTGCCGTGGTACCCGTGGAGGCACAGGATCCGCAGGTCGCGCATGTCACCGGTCCGCGGAGGTCGGCCAGATCAGCGTCGCCCGGGCGAGCGTGTGGCCGCCGATGTTGAACCCGAGGAATGCGCCGCTGGCGTCGGCTCCCACCCCGGACTTGGGCACGTCCAGGGCGGTCACCGTGAGGAAGTAGTCATGGACGCCGCTGCCGGCGGGTGGAGCGCCACCGATGTAGCGATGCATGCCGGCGTCGCCCCCGAGCTCGATTGCGCCGGCCGGGAGCGCCGGGCTGTCGGGCGCGCCGGCATTCTCGGGCAGGGACGTGGTAGTGACTGGGATGTCGGCGATGATCCAGTGCCAGAAGCCACTGCCGGTCGGGGCCTGCGGGTCGTACATCGAGACCACGAAGCTCTGCGTCGCGGCAGGGAAGCCGGACCACGAGAGCGCGGGCGAGATGTCCTTGCCGCCGGGCACCGCGAAGACGGCTGAGAGCTGGGCGGCGGGGAGCGGTTGACCGTCCTGGACCGTAGAGCTGACCACGCTGAACGACGGGACCTTCGGTAGGTGAGCGTAAGGATCGTTGGCAGTCATTTGGGTGCTCCGTTGCTGGAAGTGCGCTGGGTTGATGCGTCGATGGTGCGAGCCCCGTTGCCATATGTCCAAGAGATCGTTCTACTTGTTGCCATAAGATGTGCGCATGCCAATCACCTTGCGCCAGCTCGAATACTTCGTGGCCGTGGTGGACGAGGGGTCCTTCACGGCAGCCGCCGAGCTTCTTCACGTGACCCAGCCGGGGCTCTCCCAGCAGATCCAGGCATTGGAGCGAGAGCTCGGAGGTCCGCTCCTGGAACGACTGCCACGCAAGGTGCGGCTCACCCCAGCCGGCCGGACGGCGTTACCCCATGCCCGGGCCAGCCTGGCCCACGCAGACCGGGCGACCAGCGCCGCCAAACGCGCGTCAGGCGTGGATGCGGGGGAGCTCCATGTCGGCACCCTCTTCTCGATCAGCGTCGGCGTGCTGCCCAAGGCGCTGAAGGCGTGGCGGGTCAAATACCCCGACGTCCAGGTGCGCCTGGTCGAGTTCCGTCGGACCCAGGACCTGATCGCGACGATGGAAGCCGGCATGGCCGATGTTGCCGTGGGACCCACTCCGCCGGGCTGGACCGGTCCGATTGAGGTCATCGGCGTCGAGGAGTTCGTCATCGCAGCGGCGCCAGGCGTCGAGCTGCCCACTGATGGCCTCACCGTGCGGATGGCCGACCTCGCCGACCGCGAGTGGGTGCACTTCACGCCGCCAAGTGGACTGTCCGACATCCTCGAGGAGGCCTGTCGAGCCGCCGGATTCGAACCCCGAGCCGCGGTCAAGACCGAACAGGCCCCGTCCGCCCTGGCGCTGGCCCTCGAGGGACTCGGCCTGACGCTCGTCCCCGGCAATGTCGTCCCGCCCGACTTCCGCGGACAGGTGCTGTGGCCCGACCCGCCCGTGAATCGCGAGCTGTCGGTCTACACTCGGGTCCGGCCCGACCCGATCACCGCGGCATTCGTTGCAGCGATCACCGAGGGTGCCCTCGCAACACCGACGCGCTTGAGCCCGCCGGGCATCGTCCACCCCGGTTCAGAGGACTGACGACCGTGAAGCTGACCGCAACGATGTTCCTGAGCGTGACCTGACGCCGGGCTCCAATGTTTGACGCGACGACGCGGGCCGAGGCACCGGCCTACCCCTCGGTGCGCTGGCCGCGGATCGCGGTCACCGTGGTCTTCTTCGCGCATGGGCTGCTGTTCGCGGCGTGGACGGCGCACATCCCCGAGGTCAAGGGCCACCTCGGGCTGACCGACGGCACGCTCGGGTTCGCCCTTGCCGGCCCGCCGATCGGCTCGGTCCTGGCGACGATCGCTTCGTCCTGGCTCCTGCCGCGACTGGGCAGTCGCCGAATCGTCCAGATCACGATGATCGGTGCATGCGTCGCCGCGCCCCTGGTCGGGCTGACCGGCAACCTTGCGACACTGTTCGCGGCGCTGTTCACCTGGGGTGCGTTCCAGGGCACGCTCGACGTTGCGATGAACACCCAGGCCATCGCCATCGAGCGGACCGGCCGGCAGGTGCTCATGTCCGGGCTGCACGGCGGCTGGAGCGTCGGCTCGTTCGTCGGCGCCGGGATCGGCGCCCTGGCCGTGGTTGCCGGCGTCAGCCTCAGCCTGCAACAGCTGATCCTGGGCACGCTGATCCTGCTGATCGCCGGTCTGCTGACGACGCGAATGCTGCCGGCCAGCGCGGAACGCTCCGATGCAGACCATGACGACCAGCGGGAGAGTGGATCCACCTCGCGCTGGTCCGGCGGCATGGTCATGCTCGGGGCGATCGCCTTCGCGGGCATGCTGTGCGAGGGCGCGGCCGCCGACTGGGCCGCGGTCTACCTGTCCGGCCCGCTGCATGCCAGCGGCATCGTCCCGGGCCTGGGCTACGCCGTGTTCGCCCTGGCCATGGTCACGGTCCGACTGTCCGGCAACCGGCTCCTGACCCGCTTCCGGGCCGACCGACTGCTACCGGCCCTGGCGGTGATCGCGACCGTCGGGTTCGGCGGCAGCCTGGTGATTGGCCAGCCGGTCGTCAGCCTGCTGGGCTTCGCCTGCCTTGGGATCGGACTCGGCTCTCTGATCCCGGCGGTTTTCAGCGCCGCCGGACGGATCTCGGGCCTCCATCCGGGCACCGCCGTCGCCACGGCCTCGGCCTGTGGCTGGGCCGGGTTCGTCCTCGGGCCACCGCTGATCGGGCGGCTGGCCACGTTCGCGTCGCTGCCGGTTGCCCTGGGCGTCCTGCCGCTGCTCACGGCGCTGATCGTGGTCGGGACCCGGACCTCCGTCGCGCTTCGTCACGGCGGGTCGTCGGTGTCCCCATAGTAGGAGGGTGAACGCCGCCGAGGGCTGGCTGACTCCCGATCGTCTGGCCGACGAGGCCGGCACGACGCCGGACTACATCAGCCGGCTCGTCCAGGCCGGAGCGATCACGGCCGGGGCCGACGGGCTGTTCCCGGCCGAGACAGTGCCCCAGGTCCGGCTGGCCATGGCCCTCGCGGAGGGCGGCATCGGCCTCGATGACCTGATGTCGGTGGTGGGCAGGGGCGGATTCCAACTGAGCTGGGTCGGTCGCCTGTGGGCCGCCAGCGAGCCCACCGGCCGAACCTTCGAGGAGTTCTCGCGGACCCTCGGTGAGCGGGCCGGCCAGCTCCCCGCGATTTACGCAGCCTTCGGTCTTGCGCCGCCCTCGCCCGAAAAGGTGATGCATCAGGACGATGAACGGGTGGTCACCGAATTCATCGGCCTGTGGAGCCTCGTCGACGATCGTCCCGAGGTGTACCTCCGTGCCGCGCGAATCGCCGGAGATGGGGTTCGGAGGATCTCGGGCGCGACGCAGGACCTGTTCGACGAACTTGGCGGACCGCCCAATCATCAGCTCGCCATGGGCAAGTCGATGGCCGAGGCGCTGGAGCCGGCCCTTCGGCTGAGCCCAGTCCTCGCGGACCTCATGGTCTGGCTCCAGGCTCGCCACTATGAGCACGAGACATTCGGGCGGATCGTGGGCTACGTGGAGTACCTGCTGATCCAGGCCGGACGCGGCGAGAATCGACATGGCGAGCAGCCGGCGATCGCGTTCGTGGACCTCACCGGTTACACGGAGCTGACGGCTGCCGGCGGTGATGAGCAGGCGGCGGACTTCGCATCCACGCTCCAGACGCTCGCGACGACGGCGGCCCGAGTCCACCACGGGCAGGTCGTCAAGCTGCTCGGTGATGGCGTGATGCTTCGCTACCCATCACTCGGGGATTCGGTTGCCTGCGTCCGCGAGCTCATGGCGTCGATCACTGCGGCGGGCTTGCCGCCGGCGCACGCCGGAATCGCGGCTGGCCCCATCGTGGTCCGGGACGGCGACGTCTACGGCCACACGGTCAACCTGGCGGCCCGGGTCGCGGGCCACGCCGGGGCAGGGGAGCTGCTGATCGCAGCGGGCCCGGCCGATCAGCCGCCCGGCCATTCGTTTGCCTTCGAGGACGCCGGCTCGGCCAAGCTCAAAGGCATCGCCGAGCCCGTCCACCTGGTGCGCATCACGCTCGATTAACGTTCCGTCGACCGCTGGGGCGACGGCCCGCGACGGTTGAGGTCGGTTGACCGAGATATACGCGGGATATACCGCGCGGCACGGCAGGAATCCTGGTCTCGATCCCGACGAGGCACGGCCACGGTGTAGCCGAATGCGATACTTCGGCCATGCCCATTCGCACGGTGATCGAACGCGGGCCGAAGAACAAGCGCTCGGTGGCCTTCGCACTCGACTGGCCCGGGTGGAATCGGGGCGCCAAGACCGCCGAG